>WRCH01000055.1 GCA_009784115.1 Chitinispirillia bacterium | reverse complement strand
GCTACAATCCCGTGTTTATATCGGTCAGTGAATATACATTATGGCTGACAATGGTATTGTTTTTTTCTTCGCCGCTATAACAGCGCGGCCCCGCAGCATTTCTTGTACTTTCTACCGCTTCCGGATTAAAATCAGAGCGCGGGGGTTGTCAAGAATAATGCTGTTGACACTGTCGGCGCCATGCCTACACTATCTGCCTGAACGGTAATGGATTCAATACATATTTATTAGGATTTTGATTGAGAAGCGCAGCGATATAGCTAAAAGAGCTGTTCGCTATTATCAGATTTTTACATAACGTCATAACCTGCATCTGCGGTCGTCTATATAGCAATCATCGCCGGAATGCACCTCAACAAACCGATAGAATATATATTGAAAAAGCTGATTTGCCAAACCGCCGTTTATCGTGACTATTTTCATTTATTTAATCCTAAACTTAAATCGAAAGTGGTTTATGTGATAGTTTACAAATGTCATTAAATTTAACCGGACAGTAGTGTTTTCCTGTATTTATCAATATTGTAAATAGTAGTAAGTGGAGAGAAAAGTAGAGGTTTTTCTCCACCCGTAAATTATATTTTATATCGGATACTGAATTGGCTTAAATAGCTGTTAAAACAGGTTTGAATATGTAAGGTGGTTATTTTTATTAGTGGAATAACGGTGGAGAAAAACCTCTACTTTTCTCTCCACTGGCCTTTTCTTATCCAAGACAAAAAAGTTCTATGATTTACCCCAAGCTGCCGCGCCGCTTCACGCGCGGAAATTTCTTTGTTCTCCCAAGAAGATTTCAATATCTCAAATAGTGAGGTATGGGCGTAACGAATTTTTACTCTGATGGAAAGAGTAATCTGCTCAATCAGGTGAGTGTCGGTTTGAGTTACGTGTATTAACATCCATCATAAATCCATTGGCCGGTCAATTGCTCTCACTTCATTAATAGGCCCTGTTATACTGACTAACGGCATAAATTGGCACTGTGCCGCTAAGCAGCCTCACGGCCCTACGTACAGCTGCGTGCGGTGCAGTGTCAATTTATGCCGCACGCCAGTATAGATGAAAATAGTTGAGGGGAGTGCATACATGTGGCTCAAATGGTTACCTTGGCAATTCATTGTGAAAAGAGTTGCGCGTGCGCAGGGGTTTGTCGATCCGATTTTGCTTCTTTCGCGCTTCAACCGCTTTGCCCAGCCCTCCGAGGTGCTCGCGCCGGTGGAGCTTTTGCGCGCCGGTGCCGTTATGCACGCCCGCGGACTTATAAACGGCCAGGTGATACAGCACAATTTAGACTGGATATGGCCATATTGGGCGGTGAGGCAGTTTGAGCCAAGCGACCGCTCCTTTATACCCCGCGCGTTTTCGGTGACTCACATAAATCTAACGCACCGCAACTGGACCGCTGTTGGTCTGCCCGATTTTGAAGGGATGCCGGTTATAGATCCGCGCGGTCTTCTAATGCCGTTTTTTGACTCATGGTCGGTTGACGCGTGGGTTATAGCGTCTGACGGGCGCAAAGTTATCCCCTCGCAATTAGAAAACGCAAACCAGCGTCTTGAGTTTGACGGGGGATTAAGGATTGTAACGGAATCTAAAGAAGAAAAATGCTCGGTTGTAAGCAGTGCGGCAGTGGAGGTTAGAAACGGTCTTCCTTTTTGTAAGATGAGTATTAAGGGACAGTCGCCTGTAAACGGACATCTTATAATTTCGATTCGTCCTTATAACATGGAGGGCGTAAGTTTCATTCATACCATACGCGCGCTTCCGTCACTTAAGGGGTGGGAGATAAATAATAAGGAGACCGTATGGTTCTCCGCAAAGCCCGACGTCTCCCGATTTGCAAACTATAAAGAGGGTGATGTGTATCACTGGGCGCTTAGCGGCCACCATCAAGAACGATTTTCTGTTGAGTGTGACGTTGGGATGGCTACGGCGTTTGCCGGTTTTAAGCTCTCCGCAAATAAGAGCCGCACTGTAGAGGTGGAGATTCCGCTTTTAACATCCGCAAAAATAGCAAAAAAAGAGTGCCGTTCGTTTGATGCGTCCGCAAATAGCTTGTGGGATGAGAGTTTGAGCGGGGGGGCGGCTGTAAATTTTCATTATAAAAACTATGGCGGGCTTTATGATATCGCAGTGCGCACGCTTATTTTGCATACTCCGCTTGACTCTTACGCCGGACCTTATACTTATAAAAGATTTTGGTTTAGAGACGCCGCGTTTATTGTCTATTCGCTTCTCATTGCTAACTTGCCTGACAGAGCAAAAAATGTAATAGAGCGTTTCTTTCATCGTCAGGAGAAGAGCGGTTACTTCATGTCTCAGGAGGGGGAGTGGGATTCAAACGGCCAGGCGCTTTGGGCGATGGCGATGTACTGCCGCTTTACGAATCAGAAAGCGCCCGGTCACTGGCTTGATTCAATACGTTTGGGGGCGGACTGGATTATTGACAAGCGCAAGTCCTGTAAGAACGGACTCTTTCCCGCCGGATTCAGCGCAGAGCATCTTGGGCCTAATGATAATTATTATTGGGATGATTTTTGGGGTGCAGCGGGACTTGAAAGCGCGTCCTATCTTTTGGAGCGTGCGGATATGGGGGAGGATGCGCATAAATATCACTTGGAAAGCAACCATTTTTTACGGTCAATAAACAGCAGTCTGCACAAAATCCACCGTGACAAGAATAATAATTATGACGGCGCGATGCCCGCCTCCCCAAACAGGCGTCTTGACAGCGGCGCGGTAGGGTCTCTATGCGCCGGATATCCGTTAAATATTCGGTCCTGTACAGATGAGAAACTTTTGTCAACCGCGAAGTTTCTTTTTGACAATTGCCTCATCGACGGCGCTTTTTACCATGATATCAGCCACTCCGGTATAAATCCATATCTGTCGCTTCACATAGCGCAAATTCTTTTGGGCGCCTCGGACAGTAAATTTTCGGTGATTATGGACGCGATAGCCGCGCTCGCAAGCCCCACAGGGCAGTGGCCGGAGGCGATTCATCCGCAGCTTAAAACCGGCTGTATGGGAGACGGCCAGCACACGTGGGCCGCGGCCGAGTGGATAAGCATGGTGAGAAACTGCTTTGTCAGAGAAGAGGGTGAATCGCTTGTTCTTTGTCAAGGAATACTGCCGCAGCATTTCGAGAACGTGTCAACTTTATCATTTGGTCCGGCGCCGACGCTTTTTGGCATGATTAAGATAGAGATAATTAAAGCCAAAGAAAAATTTGAGATAAGCTGGAGTGCTAAGTGGCATGATAAGGAGCCTGATTTGCAGATAGCGTTTGCGGGTAGGGAGCGTGTGAAGATCTCGGGAAACGAAGGACAGTATTCGGCTTGATTAAGAGCCCCGGGATCGCATGACGGAGCCCCGGGCGCTGTCCGGGGGTAATGATTATGCTCCTTTGGGGCGTAGGAAATATGAATATCTTAATGATAACCAATACCTACCTGCCCTTCTTAGGCGGGGTGGAGAGATCGATACAGACTTTTTCTGACGAGTACAGAAAAGCCGGACATAATGTAATAATTGCCGCTCCCGCTGATGAGAATGCGAAAGACGATGCCCCCGGTGTGATACGGGTGCCTGCGCTTCAGCACTTTAACGGCACCGACTTTTCCGTCCAGCTGCCTCTGCCGGGGATATTCGCTTCCGTTCTTAAAGATTTTACTCCTCACATCATCCACTCCCATCACCCTTACCTTATGGGAGATTCCGCATTGAGGATCGGGGCGCATTACGATATACCGGTTGTCTTTACATTTCATACTTTTTACGAGATGTATACTCACTATATACCCGGCGACAGCCCCGCAATGAAACGCTTTGTAAACGCGCTTGCCGTCGGTTACGCGAATATGTGCGGATGCGTGATCGCGCCAAGCGGCTTTGTGGCCGCTGAGATAAGAAAGCGCGGGGTAGAGGTTCCAATAGAGGTAATTCCTACAGGAATACATTTGGAGAGGTTTAGAAGCGGCGATGGGGCGGATCTGCGTCTTGAATGTAAAATACCGCCTAACGCTTTTGTTGCGGGATTTGTATCGCGGCTTGCGCCTGAGAAAAATATTGAATTCCTGTCGGCGGCGGTCAAACGCTTTTTACTTTCCGAACCGCGCGCTCATTTTTTATTGGTTGGGACAGGGCCGTCCAAAAGTTATTTCTGTTCGCAGTTTGAGGAACCGTCCTTACAAAACAGATTCCATTACCTTGACGCTCTTTGCGGGCAGAAACTTGTAGACGCCTATCACGCTATGGATTTTTTTGTTTTTGCCTCACATACCGAAACTCAGGGGCTTGTTATAGCGGAAGCGCTTGCCTGCGGCGTGCCGGTGGTGAGTCTTAGAACAGGTGTGATCACCGAGATAATAAAAGATGGTTTTAACGGGTACCTGGCTTATGATGAGAGAGAGTTTGTTGATGCGCTCAGACGCGCCGCCGATTTATCTAAAAGACAGCTCTCCCGTTTACACTCCTGCGCTTCACAGAGCGTTAACGGGTTTGAAAGAGAAGTATGCGCAGACAGGGCGCTTAAGGTTTATGAGAAACTTCTCATCAAAAATTTTACTCTGCGCGGCAGTGACGAAAACGGCTGGAGCAAAACAGCCCGCATGTTAAAGGCGGAGATGGAGATCATCACAAATATGACAAGAGCGCTGGGGAAGACGTTTGGGGCGGCGTAATTATTTTCACGAAAAATTAATATAAATCCTGCACAGCATCTTGAAGGAAATAATCCAGTAAATTCTGATTCTGCCCGTGTCTTGTATTATTTTATAAATCTATTTTAATTCTGATTATTGCCATTTAATCCTCAAAACGGAGAGAACCCAAACAATGTCTTTAAAAAAAATCTCTATGTGCGCGGTATCAATATTAATGTTTTCAACAATCTGCTTTTCGGCGGATAAAGTTTTACCTGTTGTCAAAGTTCCCGGAAACGTTCTTACAGACCCATCCTTTGAAGAGGGGGGGAAAAACTGGAATATTTGGGGCGGGGGAGTTTCAAATGCCGCCCGCAGCGGTAAGTCAGGTGTTACTATCCGCAATGAAGAGGCAAAATGGAGCGGGGCGGAGCAGATTATTGTAGCGCCTCAGGGAGCGGCGCGCGTGACCCTTAGCGGATGGATAAAAACTGAGGATGTGGTTCAGGGGGCGCAGAATTGGGAAAACGCGCGTATATCAGTTGAGTTCCTTGACGAGCTTGGGAGACTTATCGGCGGATATCCGCCTGTAACCGGGGAGGTTGTGGGCACTACAGACTGGACTCATTACTCTCGTGAGTATAGAATTTCATCCGCAACCCAAATTATTAAAGTTAGTATCGCGCTTGGCAACGCGCTTGGAACCGCGCATTTTGACGATATCTCTCTTACGATTCAAAACCGCAGAGGGGAGTTTTTAGAGGAGGGCCGGCTTTCGGGTATTATGGACGAGGGGCAGTGGTATACTTTAAACACAAAAAACAGTACAACGGGCGGCCACTATGTTGACTGGTCGTCTCTTCTTGACGCGCCGGCCGGCAAGCACGGGTTTCTTACCGTCGGTAAGAATGGAAATCTTCTCTTTGAAAACGGCACTCCGGCCCGTTTTTGGGGGACCAATATTGTTGCGGAAAACTGCTTTGCCTCAGACGCTGTGATTGATTCAACGGTATCAAGACTTGCGAAGATGGGCGTTAACATGATCCGTCTGCACCACTTGGACGCCCCTTGGTATTCGCCTAACATTTTCGGCAACACCGACGGAACCCGCGCGTTTTCAGAAACGTCAATGCGCCAGCTTGATTATCTCATCTATCGCGCTAAACAGAAAGGAATCTACATATTCCTTGATCTTCTCGTCCACCGCGACTTTAAAGAGGCGGATGGAATCGAAAACCGTCCGCCCGATCTCGGAGCTAAGCAGGTAGGTTTTTTCTCCGAGAAAATTATTGAGCTGCAAAAGGAATTTAACGAAAACCTGCTGAACCACGTTAACCAGTTTACAGGCGTAGCTTATAAGGATGAGCCCGCTATCGCGATGTCCGGGATTATAAATGAGTCAACGATATTCAGCGCGTTTGCCGGTGATATTCTTACGCCGCCTTACCGCGAAGAGCTTACGAAACTGTGGGAGAAGTCGGAGTTCAGCGGCGGTGCCGGCGCAGTCAACAATGTAAATGATGTTAAGCGTGATGATCTTAATGAGGATGGTGAAATTGTCTCCCAATCTGTAAAAAGTGATGATAAGGCCGGTGGTGACAGCCCGGCTGTCAATACAAATGAAAATGGCGGTGATAGTAATGATCTCATAGAAAATGCTGCCGGGAGTGACGACGCTGACGCAATAAAAGGCCTTGCGGCCTTTGGGCTTGATTGGTCTAATGATCGTCCCAAATTGCAGCTTAAAATCGAGGGCGACGCGCATGCGACGATCAAATTTTTATCAAGCGTTGAGACCGCTTATTTTAAGGATATGGAGAAGCATCTGCGTGAATCCGGCAGCCGCTTTCTTTTATCGGGAAGCAACATGCCGCTGCCTGTCTTGGCGATGCTTCGCAATAACGCGGTGCTTGATTTTATCATGTCAAATGAGTACTGGGATCATCCTCAGGTTTGGAAGATCAACAATGATTGGGACAGAATACTGCACGCTCCTTTTCACAACCGTTCGCAGCTTAGAGCTCCCAAAGCGAGTCTCATTCAGAACAAATCGTACTTTCGTGTTGATGGTAAACCCTATGTAATTACAGAGTGGAATCACTGCTATCCCAACGAACATGTACTTGAAGGAGTGCCTATGATGGCCGCGTACGCCGCGCTTCAGGGGTGGAATGGGGTGCTGCAGTTTGATTTTAACGGGCATTCGCACGATAGTGACGCTCTTGGCATTGGCCGTCTGCGCAGCTATACGGTTGCCGTACAGCCCGAAGACGTTGCGCAGTGGGTTATGGCAGCGCCGCTTTTTCTTAGAGGCGATGTACAGACTGCGCCGGGGCTTATAGTTGAAAACATTACGGCAGAACAGTATGAGAACATCCCCAACTATTCCGATATGCTTGAAAGAAATTTTCATCTCCCTTTTATAACAAGAGTGGCAAAAACTTTTGACGGAGAGTCAAGAGGCAATATCGAAGATTACGCTAAATATTTCTCCGCGGACAGCGGTATTATACGTTCTGAAACCGGTGAACTTCTTCTCAACAGCAATACGGGATTTATGCGTATAGAGACTGCGCGTATACAGGGTAAGAGCGGTTTTATAGGCGGGATTCCATTTGAGTTTCCGATGTTTTCCGGCGAGATATCTAACCGCCACGCGTCTATCTACGCGGTTAGCGCCGACGGGGCGGATCTCACCGGATCAAAACGGTTTTACCTTGTTGTGACGGGGCCTGCGAGAATGAAAGGTCAGGTTTATAATCCTACAAGAACCGCGCTTGAAAATATAGGGGAGGGCGGGGTAGAGGTGCAGGTTGTTAACGGTCAAATTACCTTTAACAACACAGGCGGCAAAAGAGTGCAGGTTTTCCCGCTTGAGATAAACGGCAAGCGCGGCAAGGCGATGAAGCTCAAAAGAGTTAAGGGAACGGCTGGAGCGCTTGATCTGAGCAAGGGGCGCACATTAGTTTACGAGGTTGTGGTCAGGTAATATTAAAGTGGCAATTAAAGGCCGCAACTCCCGGCACATCGACTGCACGAACCATCGTGAGGCCGCTGTACCGGGAGTTGCGGCATTTAACTGCCGAAGTAATATCTACGTTACAGAGGCGTAATCGCTTCACTGAACTTGGGGACGGATACTTGCGTATTTTTTGAACACGTAAAAAGATAATTTTCATCTTTAATTTTATCTTTTACTTATACTATATTACTGTTATCTGTAGAGGATTTAACGGAGGCTTCAAAGCGTTATGAGTCTTTTTGAAACCAAATGCCCGATGTGCAAGGGGACGCTGTGGATTGATCCCTCAACCATGAAAGTTGCGGATCACAAAACCGCCGATAAAGAGCAGCAAAAAAAGGCGGATTTCGCCCAGTTCATTAAATCGTCAAAAGAGGATAGGGGATGGGACGATAAAATGAAAAAAGCTAAAGAGGATGAAGCCGCGCGAAAGGCGCAGATCGAAGAGCAGTTCAAAGCGGCAAAAGACAATAAAGATTTGAGTAAGGATGATTCCGATACGAGATTAAGATCACCGTTTGATTGGGATTGATGAGGGTAACAAATGAAAAATTTCACTAATAAAAAAAGGATATTTCTGATGATCGGACTTGCGCTATGCGCGGTTAACGTTGACACAAAGGCTCAGGGGAACGGGCTTTTTGCAGAGTTTGAGACTGATAAGGGCAACATACTCCTGCAGCTTGAGTTTGAAAAAACTCCCATGACTGTAGCAAGTTTTGTCGGGTTAGCCGAAGGCACAATAAGAAACAGCAGAGGAGAGGGAGTGCGCTTTTATGACGGCCTCACTTTCCACCGCGTAGTGCCGGGCTTTGTTATTCAGGGCGGCGACCCAAACGGCAACGGTACAGGCGGCCCCGGCTATCAGTTCCCCGATGAAATTGATCATACGCTCAAACACGACTCTGAGGGAATTCTCTCTATGGCAAACGCCGGCCCCGGAACAAACGGCAGCCAATTTTTCATAACCTTGGGGCCAACTCCTCACCTTGACGGCCGCCACGCGGTGTTCGGCAGAGTTGTACGGGGGATGGATGTTGTAAAAAATATCCAGCGGGGCGACGCTATACGAAAAGTGAACATTATAAGATCAGGTAAAAAAGCGCGTGAGTTTAAAACAGATCAGGCGTCTTTTGTGAACTATATCGAGGAGCACTCTCAAAGAAAGGGTAAGGCTGAGATGGGATTTATTGAGGAGCAGCAAAAAGTTATCGAAGAAAAATACGCCGATTTTCAAAAAACCGAGAGCGGCATACTCTATAAAATCGTAAAAGAGGGCAGCGGCACAAAGCCAAAGCAGGGCCAAACCGTATTTGTTCACTACACAGGCGCCTTTCTTGACGGGAAAATTTTTGACACTTCACGCGAAGTTAACCGCCCGCTTGATTTTCAGGCTGGGGTGAGAGAAGTTATTGAGGGGTGGGATATGCTGATTATGGACATGTCTCAAGGGGAGCGCAGAGTTGCTGTAATTCCTCCTGAACTCGCCTACGGAAAAAGCGGAGCGGGAGGGGTGATTCCGCCTAACGCGTTTTTGGTGTTTGATATGGAGCTTGTTGAGATTCGGGACTGAGGCCCGTCCCCCCCTCCCCGGGTTAAAAACCCGGGGTTACAGTCTTGCACCCTTATTGGGGTGAGGAAGAGATGTACGATACATAACGTATGAATATCACGAAAAAAATGATTCCGTGCGACTGCGGAAACTCCCGCTGCAAGGAGTTTTCTACCTGCTGTTTTACAGCTACTGAGATAGTGAGAGTCACAGAGAGCGAAGAGGTGCATCTCATGTTTGTGGGTCAGGGCGCTGGTAAGGATGAGGATTTTAACATGAATCCCAAGAACGTTCTGCGTCAGCCTTTTGTGGGCAAAGCGGGCGCTTATCTTCGCAATATGATAAAGTTTCTGTGGGATGAGGGGCTCGCTTTCAATGTAGCTATAAGCAATTCAGTGAGATTTCACCCTCTTGATCATAACAAAAAAGACAGAAATCCAACCGATGAAGAGCTAAGCGACTGTATCCATCTTCTCAATAGAGATATCGGAATAATTAAGCCTAAGACGTTGATTTCACTTGGCGCATCCACAACAAACGCGCTTGCGCCCGCGACAGCGGGCATGGCTATGGGGAAAGTTGTAGGGACTTCACATATTTATAGAGAAATCAATACAATCCCACTCTATCATCCAAGTTTTTTAACAAGATGTTACGGTAAGTTCAAAGCGCATGAAACAGGTGAGTTTCATGTGAGATGCGTTAATGTGTTGAAAACAGCCGCGGCCGCGGCGTTAGACACGAAATAGCGGGAATAGCGGGGACGGAGTTGCTTTTTTTGCGCAAAGACCAAAAACTGTAATGCAGCAAATGCAACTCCGTCCCCAATTTTTTTACCTTTTTCTGAAAGTTATGCTGATGACGACGATTAAAATGTTCTTTGCCGTAATGAGTGTTGTTTTGCTGGCCGCTGTTCCGTCAGGCGCGCAAGATACCGCCGCTTCCACACTGGAACTCTACTTTTTTGGTCCGGGCGGATGCATGGAATGTGAGAATATGAAAAAATATCTCCTTCGCCCATTGCAGCAAGAGCTTGGCGAACGAATCAGTATAGAGTATTACGATACTGACGACGTCAAAGGAATAGGCTTTTTACTCAGCTTGGAAAAGAAACGCGGCTTGGAGGGTCTCCCCTCACAGGTGCTTTTCTTTCCAGATACGGTGCTTGGCGGCAGCGAGTCTATTATGGCAAATACGCGCGCAATGGTCGAAGAGCGTCTGAGAAATCCATTGGGCCGGATGTCCATTGAAGCAGAAATGCCCGACAGCGCCGAGGCACTTGAGCTTATACGGGACAGATTAGACGGCATAGTTCTTGGCGCTTTGATCGCCGCGGCGTTTGTAGACTCAATAAATCCGTGCGCTTTTGCGGCTATGATCTTCCTTGTCTCGTTTCTCGCCGCTCAAAAGCGCAAACGCCGGGAGATCGTCATCATTGGGGTCGCGTTCGTTGCTACGGTTTTTGTCACCTATCTGCTCCTTGGACTGGGCCTGTTCAAGTTTGTCTCTTTCCTTGATGGAATCAAGTGGCTCTCCCCTGTTATAAAATGGACTTCTGTAGCCTTTGCCGGCACAATTGGCATAATAAGCTTTGTAGACGCGTTCCGCTTCAAAAAAAGCGGCAGCACCAAAGATGTTAAGCTTCAGCTGCCCAAAAAATTGAAGATGCTAACCCACACCATAATCTCTAAATACATGAGGGGAAAACGTTTGGTTGCCGGTACGATTATCGCCGCGTTTTTAGTGACGCTGGTGGACGCCGTCTGCACTGCGGAGGTGTATCTGCCCATGATCGTTATTATGGTACAAAACTCCAGCGGTATGACGCTGTTTACACTCATACTCTACCTCATTTTGTACAATTTTATCTTTGTACTCCCGCTCATCGCCATATTAACCGCGGCGTACTATGGGATAACGTGGAACAAAATGGCCTCCATGACGCAGAAGAACCTGACAAGGGTGAAAATCCTGTTTGGAACGGTGATGATCGCGCTGGCGTTAGTTTTAGCATTTGCTATGAAGTAAACTGTTATGATATACGATTTCGACGCCGTTCATAATCGCAGGAACACCAATTCTCTCAAACACGATTGCCGCAGGCAATTTGGCAAGCCTGATGGGGTGATACCGCTTTGGGTTGCCGATATGGATTTTAAGGTTCCGCCGCAGGTCGAAGACGCTCTTGTAAAATGTGCTAAACACGGGATTTTTGGGTATTCGGAGGCAAGGGAGAGCTACTGGGAGGCGCTCTTGGGATGGTTTGCGGAAAGATTCAATTATCATCCTGAAGAAAAGTGGTTAATTAAAGCTCCCGGCGTAGTCTTCGCAACAGCTCTGGCCATTCGCGCTCTCACAAATGAGGGAGACGGCGTGATGATCCAGCGGCCCGTTTATCACCCTTTCGCTCAGATTATCAAAGACAATAATCGACAGTTGGTAAATAATCCTCTCATCTATGAAAATGGCGCCTATCGCATTGATTTTGCTGATTTTGAGCGAAAAATTGTTGAAAATAAGGTTAAATTATTTATACTGTGCAGTCCTCATAATCCTGTAGGACGGGTATGGACGCGTAGTGAACTTGAGATAATGGGTGATATCTGCCTTAAATATCAATGTCTTATACTGTCTGATGAGATTCACTGCGATTTTGTTTTCGCTCCCCATAAGCATAGCGTTTTTTCGTTGATAAAGCCGGAGTTAGCGGATATTTCGGTTATAGCCACTGCGCCAAGCAAGACCTTTAATCTGCCGGGATTACAGATATCTAACATTTTCATCTCAAATCCTCACCTAAGGCGAAGATTTATAAAGGAATACGACAAATCCGGATATGGGCATCATCTTAACATAATGGGGCTTGTGGCTTGTGAGAACGCGTATCGCTACGGCCGGGAGTGGTTGGATCAATTACTTTCGTATCTCTCTGAAAATATGAGACTTATCTATGATTTTTGCGATAGAACTGGTATGAAATCAGTTCCTTTGGAGGGGACATATTTGGCGTGGTTAGATTTTTCACCCTTGGGATTATCCCACAAAGAGTTAGATGAATTGATAGTTAACAAAGCCGGATTATGGCTAAGTACCGGAACCGTTTTTGGTCCTCAGGAAGGCGTTGGATTTCAACGAATTAACATCGCCTGTCCGCGGTCTGTTCTGATAAAAGCTCTGCATCAACTTGAATGCGCGGTAAATAGCAGATAGTAATAACATAAAATGCAGGAGGATTTATGAATACTTACTAAAAACCATCATTTTTGGGGGCGGGGTTTATTGCGTAATAGCGTACCCACCTAAATATCAACGACATTAAAGCCAACACCCAAACTAAACCTTTATCTTTTGGGCTCATGAAAAAAACAACGTCCCCTATTTATAAGTAATCATTACCCCACCACATCGGAATAAATTCCTTTAATTTTTTTGTTTCCATTGTCTCTATGCTAACCAAAATTTCAATTTCGCCGCTGTCTTTATCAAGCTGCATGAGATATTCTCTGCATGCTCCGCAGGGCATTCCTACTTTTCCCTCAATACAAGCGACTAATTTAACAATTTTACTTTCGCCGTTTGTGATCATATTAGCGATTGCGTTTCGTTCTGCGCACATGCCTAATGAGCATCCTGTATCTATGCTTACACCTGTATATACATTTCCGTTTTCGGTTAATATTGCGGCTGATACTGCTCCCGCTTCAATAAACGGAGATATTCTTCTTGGGTTAATTTTGCTTTTTGCGATTTCGTATAACTCTTTGAATCCATAATTATGATTCACTCATTTCTCCTTTTCTGCCCCAAAACTGAGACATCCCAGAACCGAAAAAATCATTGGGACGTTCAATAAAACCAAATTTATTATAAAATTTTTCTAATCCTTTTGACGCAAGCAATCCTACATAGCTATTATATACACCATTTTTTTCAATATACTCCATCAGTAATTCAACGATTTTAGTTCCAATTCCTTTGGATTGATATGTTTTCGCGACCATAATATCTTGAATATAAAAGCACAGGCCATCATCACCGATTATTCTTCCAGATCCTATTATTTCATCGTTATGATAGACTGATACGCCGTATAATGTTTTTTTGAAACTTTTCTCTACGATATCTACCGGCATTTCTCCCCAGCCAACATTTTTACGCAGAGTATTATATTCTTTGGGATGGGGGAGTATGTTTACATATTTATAATTTCCCATAAATAATTTACCTTTCTTCCTGCCCACTCTTCGTGAAAGTTTTTTACAGAACGATATCTATCTTTTCTATCCTTACTGACGGCTTTTAAGGCTATTTTGTATAAATCCTCATTTAATTCCCAAAATTCATATTTACATGGGAAGAAGGCGTTTTCTGCATACATCTTTGCTAAGTCATTACCGTCGTAAACGCCAAAAAGGCCAAACAGCATCGCGCCCAGGGTGAACACATTTGTAACCGAATCGATCCTCGCGCCAAGGATATATTCTTCGGGGGCTTTAAGACGTATCGCTCCCCAGAAATCTTTACCCATATCATTGACAGCAGGGCTTTTCCTGAAAAAGTCAATATCACAAATAGTTACAAAATCCCGTTTAAAATCATACATAATACTGCCGTCGTAAAAATCGACGGCTACATGATTTTTTGATTCCGTGAATGCTAAAAAATCGAAGTACGTATTAAAAGCATTAAGCCGTTTTTCGCAGGACAGTCTTTTAAACCGCTTTATAGGCGGCACTATGCTTGGATTATTCATATATTTATCAAAATTCCAATGGTCAAATAAGCATTCGCCATCCGCCCATTTGAATACTGCAACATATAAATCGTCAACAGCGTAGTCGTCAATTAATTCTATAAGGTTTGGATGCTTTAACTCTCTATAGGTCGGCATAGCGCTCTTTAAAAGGTCAACCGTTTTTTCTTGACTGATGCAAGAATTTAAAGTCTTTGCTCCCGCTATTTTTACAAAGTGTTTTTCCTCTCCATTGTCCACGCCAAAACTGATATTACCCGAATCGTTTTCATCAAAAACACAAAATACTTTTCCGTATTTATTTAGAAATGAAAAGTCACGTAACTCGTTTATTTTAAATTCGATATTGTCGATTTTTTGAATGATCACTTTAGCCTCAAATTTAGTGAGCGATATGCTTGCGGGGCAGGGAACCCCTATAGCTTAACTGCGCGTGATATTTCTCCTTACTACGTAAAATACATCATATATAATTTGAGTCTTTAAAAAAAGTATCTTTATTGGCGATTAGCCCAATACCGATATTTCTTCCATCAATGTCCTCAAATACAAATTCAAGGTTTCCGTAATCGGTCATAGATGGTTCTTTTATTATTTTTACTCCGTTTTGTTTATATTCAATGAACAACTCATTAATTCCATCAAATGTATCTGTGTCTATATACGCGTCATAGCCGTTTCCGTATTTTTTGATATTTGATTCAACTTCACCTTTTCTTTTTTGAACAATTATTATTTCAATAGAATCTCTGTAAATGGCGGCGAAATTATCAATTTTATCAAAATGTTTCGCGTATTTAAATCCCAGCTTGTTAACATAAAAATCAGTTGTTTTCATGACGTCGTCAGTTAAAAATACGGGGCAGATATTTACTAGTTTTACAGCCATTTTTACTCCTAAATTATTTCATATTGATACACAGGTATATTTCTATCTTTTATACTTGATTTTGATTCCCTTATAAATTTACATCCCATTTTTTCATAAAAACCCACAGCAAATGGATCAACAAATATATTAAAAAATATTCCGTTTCTGATTTTTATTTCGTTGACTAAATCTATAAACATTGTCTTACCCAATCCACTTCCAATATACTTTTGCTCTAAAAACATGTGATCTAACCAGTAGCCTTTTTCAATTAATATTTCACCTGTCTGTTTTTCACTTTCATTATAACGGAATGAATAAAATCCTTTTATTACATTGTTATCAGCGTTATCCACGATAATTTTTACGATATAACTCTTTAAATAGTTTTCGGTTATTGTTAATTCATCTTTCCATATTTCATAATATTCATCGGGATAATTCCAATATTTTTTGGCTGAAAACGCGATTTCTGTTAATTTGTTCAGATAACTTGCGTTTGCGAATTTAATTGTTTTCATATCTCAAAATCATCAGTTTTCAAATTAGAATACCACCGCCCGCGTTCTGCGGTAAATTTTAACACGCAGTAATCAGGATCAGTTACGCCTTGTGGATAATACATGGTATCGCCATCCTCCCAAATCATCTCTTTGCTTTTGGCGTCCTCTAACACTTCCATAGTACCGAGCAGCATAACGCCTCTAAAAAAGCGTTGATCGCAAAAATAGATGGACGCTTTGTTATTTTCGCGGTATTGCGCCACACGCTGCGAAGAGGTGTTTGTTGAGAACCAAAATTCCCGTAAACCGTTTCGTTTGCGCGGAGCAAGCATCGCTTTCATATTTGGATAGCCGTTTTCGTCAATAGAAGCGATGTAAGCTATCTTTTGTTTGCTGATTAAATTTTCAATAGTTTCAGATTTCATATATCTCTCTTTCGTGAATTGATTTAATATGTATCTGTAAATGCGTATAAGTATTTTTTTCATCTAAATTCCTTATCTGATAACCGCATACATCTTCATATTTTTTTCTTATATCCTCTATTGGCTGTAGGATGAAATCCTACCGACTCATAAAACCCGCAGGCGTCTTTTCGATCTGTTTCTGTTACAAGAATAATCTGCGTGCAACCTCTCTCTTTTGCGCGTTTTTCTAATTCAGAGAACAAGGCTTTACCAATCCCTTTTTTCCTTTGAGTACTATCAATGACCATATTTTCAATAACTAAAAAAGGTCTGCAATCACCGTATAATTCTTCACATACAATTCCCATTACCGAGCCGATAAGCTTCTCATTTTCAATTGCGCAAAGAAAAATATAGGCCTCATTATTATGCAACAGAGTAAGTTTGCTTTTCATTTTTTGTATATCTGAATTTTCATTCCAAAATTGATAATAAAGTTCAGATAAAGATTCTATATCATCAATTTGTAAATCTCTTATTATCATAAATGTCCTTACAGTAAATAAATTACAAACTTGCAACAGGAATTGCCGCCAAGAATTGATTGCTGTAATTCAATCTTAACCTTGCCTTGTCCCAAAACAGAACCCCAGTTATAAAGTAAACTCTGCCTGGAACATTCACATAGTAAAGGATTGTTTATATATCCGTTCTTAACCAAATCGCATGCGCAGAAGTTGTAGGTAAGTTCAATAATCTTATTTTCTTTTACAACACGAAAGCCGATTTCGGGAAATCTGTTTTTTAGCCGGCATAAAAAATCATCAATACAGTGAGACGCTTTGTATTCATCAATATAAATCTGTTTAGTATATGAATCTGAACAGGATTTTCCGCATTCCTTCAAAATGTTCTCTCTATTTTCACTATCAAGATTTTGCAGAGAACGCTCAAGACCTGTGAACCAGTATTTAAGAAAATTGTCCATCTATTCTCTCTTCCTATTGTAACTTAAACCAATCCGCTCCATATAATATTAAGGGTGTTCCACAACGCTTCCCCGTGCCATTCGTTCACATTGACCCAGGGTACAATCCAAGCCGCGGCAAGTTCTTCGGCAGGATCAACATACATCGCGCACGCTCCCGAGCCTTCGTGGTTGAATGTGCCGTTTGAGAATGTGAACGCGGGGCCGCTCCTCAAGTCGAACCCTATGCCGTAACCTCTTGAAGGTGTTTTTGCGCCCCAGCAGTAATCCGGGATGTTGTGGATTGCCGGGGCAGTCATTTTCTCTACCGCTTTTTTGCCTAATATACGCACCCCGTTCAATGTCCCTTTATTCAGCATACAATTGCCGAAAATTGTCATATCATAAGCGGTAGAATTAAGCCCGCCGGCTGTTTGGGGAATTTTAGACCACGGTTCTTCACCTGTTGCATCATTCTCATCTTCCGATAAACCAAGAAGCCGCTTTGTCATACGCGCCCCATTTTGGATAATCCAGCGATCTTTTTTATTCGGTTCAAATTTGAAAGTGGTATCAACCATACCAAGCGGTTTACAGATATTATCTTCTATGTAAGTTTCGGCTTTTATTCCGGTTGCCTTTTCTATAACTGCGCCAAGAATGGTATATCCGTAGCTGCAATAACACCACTCTTTGCCCGGCTCACTTCTTACCCCGTTTTTAAGGGAAGCTGTAATCCAGTCGAATTCACCGTCTTCGGCTTTATGATTTTTATATCCCCGTTCAATCAACTCCCACGGTGAAACAGTTTTGTCATCAGGAAAACAGCCCGTGTCCGGGTGCATACCTGAGGTGTGGGTGAGCAGCCCGAAGAGAGTTACCTGATTATAAGGCGGTACTTTAAACTGAGGCAGTATCTCGCATACGCCCTGATCTAACCTGATAAACCCATCCTCAACAAGTTTCATAATCGCGGCAGCTACAAATGGCTTTGTCATAGAAGCGATATAATGAATCGCGTTGTAACCCACAGTTCTGTTATCATCTTCGCTAAAAGACTGTTTGCCTATTCCGTTATGCGCAATTACTTTTCCTTTAAGCGTTATGCAGTAGGAGGCGCACTGTATCTTTTTCTCTTTAATAATTCTATGAAAATGCTTGTTAAGAATATGAAGTCTGTCAGCGTCATATCCAATCTCAACAGGAGTGCAATCGGTTTTTCCCTGTGAAAACATCATGTTTTTATCTCTTTCCGCGTTTTTTGCGTTTATTTTGCCATCATCAATTTCACCCGAATTGCGATCAAATTCTTTACATCATGCAATATATCTTCACTTGTTACATCAAACGCCAGCATTTTACCAAAGTGACCGACAACAGCCTGCTCAAAAAGATTCTTTGTATAATCTGAATAATTATCGGTGCATAGTGACGTCAGCAATTCTGCCGCATTCATTTCACGCAGCCCTATTGGCATTAACAGGAGAAAATATCCCTGCTTGGGGTAAATCGTACACAGTGATTTACCGCTTTTTTTATATTTTACATTCCAACCCTTCCACATTCCTTTGTCCATAGAACAATTACTGTAAAATAATTTTGGCTGAACTTTGTATGTTTGCTGTAAATGATTATCCAAATCATTCAATAAAGGAGTATCAACAAACTCTTTTATTTGACTGTCTGACGGTTTATGTTCAT
>WRCH01000054.1 GCA_009784115.1 Chitinispirillia bacterium | reverse complement strand
CCAAATATATAGGGAGATGCGGGATAAAAATTATATGTTACAACACCAATATCAGAGAGATCTGCTTGTTCTAAAAGGTTCAAAAAAAACGGAACGTTTTCAATGCAAACGATGTCTTCATCGCTCATTAAAGCAGCAAATCGGCCAGTTGCCCTTGATACCGCAAGTGGCCAGTTCAACCCAAGAATATTTTTCTCATTCGTATATACCCTCAATCGTTTGTCAGCAATTGTTCCAAGTAACTTTAATGTATTGTCTGTGGAAGCATTGTCAGATACAACAACTTCGATCTCGTCACATGGATACGAAAGAATCCGCGTTACGCATTCATACACCCTGTTAGCGCGATTATATGTTGGTATAGAAAAACTAAGTAACGGCTTTTTCATAATCTTTCTTCTATCAGTTAAGTGTCAATAAACTATGTAATTCTCAAACCCGCGCTTATTAAGCGTTTTTATTACTTCATTTTGATTTGACGCAATCATAGCCAAAATTAAGGCACAAGAATTATTTTGAACTTCCATTTCTGAAAGGCAAAAAACAGGAAGTCCAAAATGTGTTTTTTTATATGTATCAGTTTGCGCGTAATTATCCGAAATGACAAATCCCTTAATACTAATTTTCCAAATGCTCATTAGCCGGTAACAATTCCATGAAACATCGCCTGTACCATATATGTAGAGAGCATCATTGTTTTTTTGGCAAAAATCGATAAATGGGTTTTCTTTACCTTGTATAGGTTTGTATTTTTGCGCCGCATTTTGTGTCTGCGTAATAAACGTGCCTACTGTCTTCCATGATTTGTTTTCGTTAGCATTATACCAGGCATTATACTCATCATTATGATTTGGTATATAATCAAAATCAATCTCATCCTCTGTTACTAATGGCAAAGAAAAACCTAATTGGTTTACATTGAAACCATCAAGATAATCTGTTTTAACAATAATGGCCGGGCAGCCGCATAATTCCGCTTCCACAACAATCGCCGATGACTCATAACAATAAAGCGCTTTGCTATGACGAAGTACGTCTGCAATTTCAGCATGAGTACGTTTTATATCCTGACACAGGCTTGTCCCGTTTTTTGTTATTGCTTCCGGCAGTTGCGCCTGTCCATTTTTATAGTTAAGATATTTATGAGCGTAGTAACAAAAACCCGAACGGCTTTCATAATTAACGCCATCCATATTAAAAATGTTTCTGTCAATTACTGGTAAATTAAGAAAGATTACATCTTCTTCGTTTTTTGCGTAAAAACCACTCCAATAATACATTAAATCGTCAAGCGAATAATTAATCATCTTATCATCGGCATAGCCTTTTTTGTTCATGATCCATCTGACAACAATATCCCCATTTAAAGGATTGCCTTGAATCGCTTCATTATATACGGCAATCGAATGTCTTCCTTCTGCTTTATGACGCCGGTATATTTCATAAGTCAATATAGGTGTACGGAGTCCATTTACCGGTTTCTCATCTACCACATACGCTTCGTATCCGCACTCGTTCAAGATGTGACACAAATAATACAGAACACGAAACCCTGCGGATTCCTGTTTATAGCCAAAGGTAAGGATATAGTATGGGTGATGATGCGTTCTGAACGGATCTATTTTCGGACGCGGCAGCAAGTCTTGAATCCGGTTGTTTATGCTATTCATTGTTTTCACCGCCGATCTCTTTTTCCACTGTCTTCAGCGCCTCTTTTATCACCTGCCACATATCATAATACCTGTAGCTTCCAAGTCTGCCGCCAAATATTACGTTTTTTTCACTATTTGCCAAATCCACATATTGCTTATATTTCTCCGTATTTTTATTATCATTCACAGTATAAAACGGTTCTTCACCTTTTTGCCATTCTTTCGGAAATTCTCTCGTAATAACCGTTTTTTCCTGCTTCCCAAATTCAAAATGCTTATGCTCGATTATCCGAATATACGGCACTTCTGATGAAGTATAATTAACCACAGCATTGCCTTGATAATTCTCAATGTCAAGCGTTTCGTTCTCAAATTGCAAACTGCGGTATTCGAGCGAGCCGTAACGATAATCAAAATATTCGTCAATCGCCCCTGAGTAAATCACTTTTTTCGCGCCAAACTCGTCATGTTTGTACTGCGTGTTAAGTTTGACTTCTACCCCATCAAGCAGCTTCTCAAAAAGCTGTGTATATCCGCCTATGGGTATTCCCTGATAACGGTCGTTGAAATAATTGTTGTCATACGTGAATCTCAGCGGCAAACGCTTGATTATGAACGCCGGAAGTTCGGAGCATTTACGCCCCCATTGTTTTTCGGTATAACCCTTAATCAACTTCTCGTATATATCAGTTCCGACAAGCGATAACGCCATTTCTTCAAGGTTTTGCGGTTCGGTAATTCGCATTCGCTGACTTTCGATTTTAGCTTTCGCTTCAACCGGTGTTGTAACGCTCCACAAAGCGTGAAACGTGTTCATATTGAATGGCAGATTGTAAATCTCTCCGTGATAATCGGCAACCGGGCTATTCGTGTAACGGTTGAAATCAGCAAACTGATTTACATACTCCCACACTTCGCGGTCGTTGGTATGAAATATATGAGCGCCGTATTTATGCACATTAATATCATCGACGTTCTCCGTATAACTGTTACCGCCAATGTGGGAACGCTTGTCTATTACAAGACACCGCTTACCTTTTTTTGTCAATTCATACGCTGTAACAGCGCCGAACCAACCGGCGCCAACAATCAAGTAATCGTATACAAGAGCGCCTTTATTCATAATCATACCCGCCGTCAATTTGTAATACAGTCCCGTTTACATAACTGTTTTCAATTACAAACATACAAGCGTCAGCCACTTCCTTTGACGTACCAAAACGCTTTAGCGCGATTTTATTTTCAATCTTTTCCCGTAACCAATCCGGTTTTTCTTTCTGCCACTCGGTATCAATAAACCCCGGCGCTATCGCGTTGATCCTTATGCCGCGTCCTGCAAAATGTTTTACTAACGATTGCGCCAATTTATGCGATGCGGCTTTTGAAACGCTGTATGCGCATGAAACCGCGTGCGGGTAAATTCCCATATCGGAACCAATAATAACTACTGAACCAAAATCTTCCATAACAGGATACAACTTCTGGCAAATGATAAAAGATGAATTTACGTTGACATTCATCACCGCGTTCCAATCGTCATACTCAATTTGCCCAAATGGTTTACGGCAAGTTGTTCCAGCGTTAAGCACTATACAATCCAATTTGATACCATCGTTTAAGATATATTTCGAAAGTATTTCTGCACCTTCAGAAGCAGAAAGATCCGCTTTAACAATGCGATATTTACCAGAAGTAAACGTTACCGCTTTCGCCGCCGCGTCGTCATGGGCGTAATTCATGTAGACAAAATAGCCTTTTTCTATCAATTCAGCTGATACCGCCAAGCCAATGCCTTTTGTGGAGCCCGTGACCAACGCGTATTTCATGGAATCACAACTCCGGTTAATTCTTTGGGATTATCGGCGGCAGCGCACATGATGCGTTTAATACTGTGAGCCAATTCATTCGGCAAGCAGTTAAGTTCTGCGTATTTATCTACTACCGATATATCTCTGAGATACCTCACAATCTCCCTGTTTCGAAAACCATCTTCAATATTTTTCACGATTTCCGATTCATCCATATTGGCAAGCCTTGAATAAAATATGATGCTCCGTAATCTTGTATATGCGTGTACCGGCATCGCCTCAAGAAAACTATGAACTCCGTTTGATATGTAATGATTGACAAGCGAATCGAAAGTGTCTGCGTAAACGGATGCCAAATTGTTGCGTTTAGCAACTGTATATACATTGGAATTTGAACGCTGCAGATAGTTGTACAATCCGCCGTGGATATTTACTATACGCTTTAAATGAGGCAGCAATTTAAAACTGAACAATGTATCATCACCCAATTTAAAGTTTTCAAACCTAACGCCTGATTTTTTCACTATGTCGGTTTTGTAAAGACGCGTCCAAATGTAATTGTTAGGTTTTTGACAAGCGCAATACTTAAAAAAATAGTTTGGTGCTGCAATATCAATGACCTCATCCAGCATATTTGAATATTTAAAGTCCGTATGATCATCATATATGAGATTATAATCGCACGCTGCCGCGTCTGCCCCAGCCTCTTTCAAGGCCGAATACAGCTTCTCATACATATCAAGCTCTAAATAATCGTCACTGTCAACAAAACCGAGATAATCGCCTGATGCCGCGTTTATGCCATTATTCCGCGCGGCTGTCACACCGGCATTTTTTTGTTCGATATATTTCAAACGTGGGTCAGCTGTAAATTTGGAGATAATATCGGCAGTACCGTCTGTTGAACCATCGTTCACTACAATAACTTCTAATTCGCGGAATGTTTGAGAGAACAGAGACGTCAAACATTTGTCAATATATTTTTCTACATTATAAGCTGGAATTACAACAGAGATTATATCACTCACTCTTTCGTCTCCAAGTTAAAAACCTCTCCATTATTTCGGCAATCGCAATAGATTCACCGGCGGTAAGTTTATATCTGTTCTTATCATCGTTCTTATTAATCATCGCTGCAAACTCATTTATTTCATATCTTAACCCGTCGCCGAGATATTTTACAAAGAACTTTTCATTCTTGTTTGTATCCTCATAACGAACCTCAAAACCTTGTGTTTTCCACCACGGCGCGTCTACGATTATATATCCGTTGGAACCTGAAATTATAAGCTGTCCTTCGGATTTTACGCCAAGCCCAACCTTAACGGTAGCAAGACTGTCTTTATATTTAAAGTAGGCTTTAGTGTATATGTCAACACCGTTTTTATCGGTGAAACTTTCAAACCTCAAACCATCGTAATCTTTTCCCAAAAGCTTTATTACAGCGAGAAGCGGAGCGCTGGCGAGTTCTGTAAAACTGCCGCCGTTTTCCTCCGGCTTAAGTTCCCTTATATTGCCTGAAGCAAGCCTTGTAAAACACGCCTCGACGTCATATATTTTACCGATACTCCTCATCTTTGCGATATTTAAAAGCTTTATAAACCCGGGCGCGTAAGCGGTTTTTATAGCTTCCATAAGCACGAGATTTTTCTCTTTTGCCAAAGCAAACACTTCTTCTGCATACGTTTTATTAAGTATCATCGGTTTTTCACAGAGTACATGTTTGTCTGCGGTTAAAGCTTGTTTGATATATTCATAGTGCGCGTTATGCGGTGAAGCTATATACACCGCGTCAATTTTACTAAGGAAAAAATCCCAATTATCAGTATATACGTCAAGGTCAAATTTTTTCCCGAATTTTTTCGCGCTTTCGATGCGCGGATTATAGACGGCTTCGATATTTATGGCGCTTACGTTTTTCGCTTCCGGCATAAACCTGCCGGCTATCCGGCCGGAACCGATAATTCCTATTTTTATGATCTTTTGATTTTTCTCGCGAAGCATGGTACTGGAAACATCTTTTGTACGATCAAGGTATATCACTTCGCAGTAATCTTTCAAGTAATCAAACGCTCCAACCCAATCTGAACCAACCGTAAATATGTCAATACCTAATTTCTGAACATCATCAAGTTTTTGCCCGAGATGATCCTCTACGATAATTTCATCGGCGAATCCGGTTTGTCTAACACGTTCAATGCGTTCCATAAGGGAGTCGATTACGTTTACCTTACCTCTGTATTCATCAAACTGTTCGGTGGTAACGCCTACGATAAGATATTCCCCAAGATCTTTGGCGCGTTTGAGCAGGTTATAGTGCCCTTCGTGGAAGAGGTCGAACGTGCCGTAAGTAATTACTTTTTTCATTTAAGCACTTCCCCTTTTGCGTATTCATACGTTTTAACGCCGCACGAACCGTCAGGAGTTGCTGTATAGTTTAAGAAGTTATCACGTCGTTCCGGATTAATTTTTTGATTATCTGATACTGAAATGGCAAAGAAATCTGCAATGTTGCCCAAACTATGCTCACCTGTCGCATTGTCAACAGAATCGAAAAAATCTTTATAATAAGATTTGTGACTTTCGTTGTTCAAACAAAATTTATGCGGTGTAACGTTACCGGATGGTTTGTCCAATTCATACATTGTGTAGTTATGCCGCGCAAATGCGTATATTTTGTCTTTTGTAGATTTTGGCAGTTCATATTTAAAAACGCTGTTCATTTCGTCAATCGGTACAGGCATTTCCGTATACTCACTGAAGCACTCGGTTTTTTTATCAAATTTCAATAATTTATTGCCATATGCGGGAAAGAGCAAAAGAAAACTCCCGCAGTCGGAAATGCCATAAAAAAATATGTCATTTTTATCAGAAAAAGTGAATCCATCAGTAGACATATAATAATCTGTAGTTTCATTTGAATCAGGATTCCATTTTACAATTTTTTCGTTTTTTTCAGCAATCAGCCAAAAATTTTGACCATCGAAATCCGCGCGAAGACAATGTCGTAAGGATGGATTAACCGTGATAAATTCAACTTCCTGTGTTGGCAAAGTATACCTTATAAGGTGTTCGCAATTTCTCATTACTATAGTTATTTTGCCGTCTTCAGAACATTCACTTATATAGAGCGGATATTTTACATGTTCTTTTGTATCAGTTAAAAATCCAATTTTCTCAAAAAGCGCCGTATCATATCGTACACTGTGATTAATTAGATCAAGAGCAACAACTGCTTTGGAATAAATACCAAAAGAGTATATTTTTTCTTGATATTGTACCGACCAATAAAAAGCAAAACCATTCCAGCCAGACGGTAATAAATAATCATTACTAATAGGTATCTTTATTGTTTCTCCGCTCACACGGTTATAGACCATAATATTATCAAGAAAAAAAGGAAAACAAAATACCTCATCTTTAACGCTGCAAATTTTGATATATCTGTGAGTTTGCGGATATTTCTTACCCATATACTTTGGCACACAACCGCTTCGCGCCGCCAACTTCGCCCTGTTACTCTCAAAATCCAGCTTAAACAATCCATCCGTAAACAATTCAAATCCCCATGCAATGCCATCATCATCTACCGTGAAATCTGCGAATCTTAGCAACGCATCGCTTTCTGTCTCTTGTATATTTTGAATAACTACCGGCTTGCCAGTAACTTCGTACATAGCCACTAACGAACTTCCGTCCCCATAATAAGCATCACTCAACATAATCGCCCTGTTCAGATCGGGAGTATCGTCATAAATCCCAAAACCGCCGCGTTTGTACTCTGCAATCATCTGCTCATATTCATTTAACAGAAATGGACGCATAGAGTTGAATGTGGCCGCGCTTAGCGGGTGTGGCCGCCACCATAATACGATATCGTCGCGCTCTTTGAACTGGTTTAAAACTAAGCGCACTTTTTCCAAATACTTTCTGTCACCATTTAAAATAGCGCCGAGACTTGTGTTGTACAGGATCACTTTTTTTCCATCAATCAATTTTGCCCACTCATCGGGCATTTTAAAGTCTTCGCGCTTTTTATTTATTACCGCGTCAAATTTCGGGGAGCCAAGCGCTATGAATTTTTCTTCCGGTTTGCCAAAAGCGCTGCCATAAGACTTTTTGTATGCAGCAACATAGGAATCACGTACTTTTTCAGACTGCACTATCACCTTATGCGCGTGTACACAACCTGCGGCAACTGCGAAACTTTCATCTACGCTATCGCCGCCTGCCACAAAATACGGCGAATATACAAGCATCTCCGTAAAACCCTTAAGCCTCTCCGCATAATAATCCTGATGCACCTCGGTCACATAATTATTCCCATCATAAGGATTATGAATAAAAACCGCATCAGGCCTCCGTTCTTCGACATTATAATTTTGCCAATCAACAACAGGCACATAATCAGGATACTTATCGCCTTCATAGTGCATCTGTCCAAACGAGCCGTCGGGATTTTTGTCGTAGTATGGTATAGGAACAACATACGCATCGCAAGCAGGATCATCTTTCGCCGCAAGCCAAATACTTTCTAATGAATCCCACATACTTGCTTTATAAGGAAAAAATACGATTTCTATTTTATCAGGCTTCAGATCGGTTTTAACGCTTTCACCTATTTTTATGATTTGCTTTTGCAGTTTTTTGATTGGCCCTGCGCCGCTCTCCGGTTTGTTCAGCTCTTCGTTTGCGTGATATAGAAGCTCGCAGTACTCTTCAAGAAACGCAACTGTTTGTGCCTTGTCTAGTTGCCTGAGCGTAGTCGAAGGCGACGTCGTTTCGGCTTCGCTCAACGACCGGCCTTCAAGAGATTCGATAAACTGTCCGATTTGCACAGCGCCGTCCTGACAGTCGGCTAATAGATTAGTGAGAGCTTGGAATTCTTTTTTGGAGAACAGCTTTTTTAGATTATCTGTTGCTTCTTCTAATGTTTTGAGAAGCTCTAATATCATTTTTTGGTGATGCCTGCGCATAAAAAAGACCTTAATGCCGTAAAGTATTTATTAATGCAGAAATAATAATGCAGACCGTGTTTTTAGGTACCTTACAAAGATAAGTTATTCGCAGATAAAATACAAGTTTAAAAAGCGCTATACTGCATAACGGCATATTAATTGCACTTCTCAATCCCCCAATTACGCTGACCCCTGCCTTTGCGGCATCTCCAGTTCTCTTTGATTTCAGTCACAGCCCAAACCGTTCCGGTTTGTTTAGCCGTCATAACAATTTTTACTCCAAACATGGAATCGTCGGCGAGCCCCTCTTGAATCAGAGTTATCTTATACTCTTCGTGATTAACGGCAACCGTTTGAACCGAGCGCTTGCGGAAACCCTCTTGAGACTGCGGATACTCATCGTAAAGCCAAATCAACTCCTCTGAGGTCTTAATATCTGTACGGCCAGCGATCTTTTCGTTGAACTCTTTAACGTCAATCGGCCAAAAAGATTCCGTATGGGAACATGAAAAAATAAGCGGGATTATCAATACAAACAGGCGTTTCACTATAATTCACCAAACATCGCTTCAATATACTCTTTAGGATGAAAATCCTGCAGATCATCAATGCCCTCGCCTACGCCGATTTTACGGATGGGAACATTGAATCTTCTTGTAAGAGCGATGGCAACGCCCCCTTTTGCGGTTCCGTCTAATTTTGTTATGACAAGTCCTGTGAGACCGGCCGCCGCGTTAAAAACTTCCGCCTGCTTAATGGCGTTTTGTCCGGTGGTAGCGTCAACTACTAACAATATTTCATTTGGTGCGTGAGGGGTATTGCGTTTTATGACACGCAGAATTTTTTCAAGTTCATTCATCAAATTAACTTTTACATGGAGCCGTCCGGCAGTATCTAATATAAGCACATCCACATCTCTGTTTTTTGCCGCTTCCATCGCGTCAAACGCTACGCTTGCCGCGTCGGCGCCCTCGTGCTGAGCTACAAAATCCGATTGCGTGCGGTCGGCCCATATTTTAAGCTGCTCAATCGCGCCCGCTCTAAAGGTATCGGCCGCGCCAAGCATCACCTTTTTCCCCTGACTACGCAGCTCACTTGCGAGTTTGCCTATTGTTGTGGTCTTCCCTACTCCGTTTACGCCTACCACAAGTATTACCCACGGCTTTGGGGGAAAATCTTCCGCCGCAAGTCTTGTTACGGTGAGGTCTTCGGTGAGCATCTCCTTCATAAGGTTATAAGCGCCAACCGTATCGCTGATACCTCTGTTTTTTATCTCAATAAGCAGATCATCAATTATACGGCCGCACAGATCCATCCCGATATCGGCGGAGAGCATCGCCTCTTCAAGAGCTTCAAAAAAATCACTGTTGAGAGCATTTTCATTTTTTACAAAAGAACCAAACTGAGAGCGGGTCTTGCTGAGCCCCTCTTTTAATCTGTCAAATAAACCCATCGTTAACCCTTAATAACCGTTGACAGAAACTCCTGCGATTTATCAACCGAACCCTCAATGATCTGTACGATTTTATCAAAATCGGCAGTCCCGATTTTGAGCTCCATGCGGCACTGCTCAACCTCGGCGATGCACACTTCATCGTCAAACATGCCAAACCCAAGATCATGAGCTATTACATCGGCAAGATGGATAACGTTCACAAGGTAAGAGGCTTCACCCGCGTTTTGCGGGTTGTGATGATGCACAAGCGAATACTCAAGATCAAGAGGCAGAGACCACTTGTCAGACAATATTTTACCCATCTGCGCGTGGTTAATACCCAAAAGCGTATTTTCCGCGTCAAACAGAGAGATCTCTTTCTCTTTCGCGTAATTGCAGACCGCGTCGTAATCTTCAGGCATGTACTGGCTGAATATCAGTTTGCCTATGTCATGAAGTATCCCTGCGCAAAAAGCGCTCTCAGGATCCATCATCCTCACACTCATAAGATGGCGCACAATAATTTTTGCCGTCATAGCCGTAACAACAGAGTGCTTCCAAAAACGATCCATATCCAAAGAGTGCTTACCGTCAAACATCTTCGCAACGCTTGCGCTTAACACAAGAGAGCGGATGGTATTAAAACCCAAAATTACAACGGCGCTCGACACAGAGGAGATGCTTCTTGGGATTCCGTAGAACGCGCTGTTCGCAAGCCGTATCATCTTGCTTGTAAGAGCGGGATCCTGGCCGACAAGTTTAGCCGCGTCGTCCGCAGAACTGTCTGAAGAGTTTACAACATCCATAAGCGCCAAAACTATCGACGGCAAAGATGGCAGACGGTCTACATTGTCTATTATCTTCACGACCCGTTCTTTTGCTCCCGGCATGGCGCCGGCTGTATTTTCGTTACTCATACTTCTCTCCGTTTAGAAATTCTGCCAGGCAGTATACACCCCGGGTTTTACCGTTGAGGCGGACTTCCATCCAGCTGTTTTTTTGAGCGCTGGTTTTTGGGACCTCTACCCTAATATAATTACTGCTGACTCCGCGCACCGGCTCGGCATCTTCTATTAATATACAAAGCGGGCGCGAAACTTGCGAATATAAAAATACATCACGGTTTGATTGCAGTAAAACCCTTAATGCGTCGCCGCGTGTTTTTTTTACAGATTCAGCTATTTGGTCAGATCTCTGAGCCGCGGGTGTTCCCGGACGTTTTGAGTAACGAAAGACGTGCCCGTAAGTAAAATCCGCCTGTTTTACCCCCGCAAATGTTGTCTCAAACATGGCGTCGCTCTCGCCGGGATGCCCCACGATAAAATCACCGCCAAGCGCGGCATTCGGATATTTTTGACGGAACGCGCTTAATCTTTCAATGAGCGCGTCAAGCTCCTTACCGGGGCGGTTCATTGATGAGAGTATGTCCGCGCACAGGCTCTGAACGCTTACATGGAGATGATCGCACACCCGCTTCTCCTCCCCAGCCATAGTAATCAGCGTATCGCTTAAATCCCGCGGGTCAAGAGAACTCAGCCGTATGCGATAGTCACCCTCAATCTTCAAAAACTGAGTGATGAGCTCCTCAAGCCCGCCGGTTTTGTTATGATCATTAACATTGTTTGTATGATCTCCGTATTGACCGATGTGAGTTCCGGTAAGTACAATCTCCTTATATCCCATGTCAACAGCGCGCTTAAAAACATCAAGCATCCGCCGCGCGGGCGCGCTCCTTGAGGGGCCGCGAAGAGCGGGGACTATACAGTAAGAGCATTTGAAATCACACCCCTCCTGTATCTTAAGAGAGAATCGCGTGCGGTCTGATTGCAAAGGGTCTAAAAGACAATCTTCCCAAAAAAGAGTTTCGTTTCCTTGCTGACCGGTATCAATCAGTAAATTTGTTGCTTGATCAGCCAAAAGAGAAGGGATACTGTGTTTGTGAGCGTTGCCCACAACCCACTTAACGCCGCTCTGTTTTAACAGCGCCTCGCCGTGCTGCTGAGCGAAACAACCGGTTACAAGAATATTCGCGGCGGGATGTTTATTATTGATAACCCTTAAAAAACGCGCAGTTTTGGATTCTGTAAGCGAGGTGACTGAACAGGTATTTACAATGATGATCTGCGCATTGTCAAGAGAATCAACTACGCTGAAACCTCTCTTTGCGAGAGCGCCTTTAAGCGCAAACATCTCCTCCTGATTTGTGCGGCACCCGATAGATCTGAGCGCGACAGCGGCGCCGGCAAAGTCTTGCGCTGCACCGTCCTCTGACTGCACTAAAGCCGTGAGGTCTTTGGACGGTACAGCGCAGGACTTTGCCGGCGGGTTAGTAATTACTCCCAATCCGAGAGCGCTTCTTCACGTGTATCAAAAAATGGAACGATGGAGTCAATTCCAAGACTTTCAAATATACCTTTTATTACTTGATTTGCATTACAAATCCGAAGCGATCCGCCGTTATCTGTAAGAAGCCGGCTTAATCTTAAAATAGAACCGATGCTCAGGCTGTCAAAAAACGCCAACTCTTTAAAGTCAAGAAGAATACGCTTGCTTTCCGATAAAGCAAGGAACATATTCTTTTTAAAATACATGGAACCCGCCGGATAATTCATAACGCCGCTCAAGGAGAGTATACATACATTCCCCGCCATCTCCTCTGTCACATTAAGCGCCGTTTCAAGCTCTCCAAGCTCCGCGTTAGCCTTACGCACGCCTGAAGACATCTCCATGTCAAAAAGCCGGTCGATACCGGTTTCTATAAGAACGTTATAAATGTCGCGCTGCGGTTTTCTTAAAACGAGAGCCTTTGATTTCGCGGTAAGCTCTTTATACATAAAGACAAGCACCCCGATACCGGAGCTGTCTATCATGGCAGTTTCGCTCAAGTCAAGAATTATATTCTCCCACTTGCTGTTTACGAGATCCTGCAGCTGCGTAATTGTCTGCTGGGGAGTAGCCGTACCAAACTGCTTAGGCATTTGAAAAACAAATGTATCCTCTGTACCTGCCATACCGTCCGTCCTCATTTATTAGTGATGATCACAATTACGCTTCATTGTGACTGGTTTTCGTTATTGCTCATAACCGCGGAAAATATCCGCCGTTGATCATAAATATATATTTTTGTTTATATCAACCGCTTTTTTTTTATTATTTACCTTAAAAAACGCCTTGCCAATTCATCAACGGACATCCTTACAATCGTTGGCCGGCCGTGAGGACAGGTGTAAGGGTTCTCAGTTGAAAAGAGTGAGTTAAGCAGGCCGTTCATCTCATCCTGACTGAGTTTTTGGCCCGATTTAATAGCCGCTCCGCAGGCAAACGCCGCCGCGAACCGTTTTTGCGGATCATTAAAATTCGCGGGGTTGCGCCCCTCTAAAAGATAACGCACCATCTCGCGTATTGTCTCCTGCGCCTCGCCGTTCTTCAAAAAAGCGGGAAGCGCGCTCACAGAAACCGCGCCATCTCCAAAATCACCAATTTCAAATCCCAAATTACTAAAATACTCACAGCCCGACAATAGCACCGCTTTTTCCGCTATGCTGAGCTCGAGCACTATGGGAAAGAGGAGCTGCTGAGAAACCGGGGCGGATACTTGAAAGTTGCTGAGCGCCTGTTCGTAAAGTATGCGCTCGTGAGCCGCGTGCTGATCTATAAGTAAAATTCCGTTTTTTATAGGCGCGAGTACAAACATGCTGTGGATCTGAAAACAGGTGATAAGCTCCCAGGAGTGCTGGGGGTTTTCTCCCTCCTTTTTTATGTCGTCAATCAGATTATTATCAGATGATGAGCGGCCTGTTTTCTCTTCTGTATAGACGCTCGGGAAGTTTAAAATAGTTTGAATACTGCCGCTGCCGTCTTTAAGCCGCGCCTCCCGGTTTGAAAAATCAAACGGCGGTCTTTCATACATATCATCACTGCCGGCGGTTTTATCTCTGACAGAGAAAGATGAGGGTCCACGGTTTGTGTGATTTTGAGACTGACAGGCGTCTGACTGGTTGACTTTTGGCAAATAAGAGCCGACGCCGGATATTTGTTCATTATTATCAGCGTATAAATCCTCAGCCGTTATACCGGCTTTTTTTAGCCCCTCTTTTACCGTATGATAGACAAAGCGGAAAAGCGCGCTCTCGTCATCAAACTTTATCTGCTGTTTTGTCGGGTGTACGTTTACATCTACATGTTTTGGGTCTATGTCAAGAAAACAGAAAAACGCGGGACGGCTGCCGTGTCCCAAAAACTGCGCGAACGCTTTTCTGACAGCCGCTGTCACAGAGTCGTTATCTATTCTTCGTAAATTGACATAAAGACTTTGAAAGCGGGGTTTCGCGCACATCTTTTCAGGTGCGGAGACGAAGGCGCGTACTGAATAGCTCTCATTTTCTAAGACACATTCTATGAGATTACGGCTCAGTTCATTGCCGGCTACAGCGCATATTCTATCTTGTAAACTAACCGAAACAGGCGCGTCAATCACTTTTTTACCGTCGATGAGCGCTGTAAAATGAACCGACGGGAAAGGTATCGCGATTTGTTCAAGGATTTTTACAATTGCGGTATGTTCTCCGCGCGCTGTTTTCATAAACTTTTTTCGCGCGGGCACGTTAAAAAACAGGTCTTTCACTGTGATTGTAGTCCCGCGGAGATGCGGGACCGGTTTTATCTGTTGAGCGACTCCGCCGTCTACTGTGATCTCGTGTCCAAGGCCGCCTGTATTGTCGGATGATGCCGCGCTCGTCCTGCTCACCGCCGCGATGCTTGCAAGCGCCTCGCCGCGAAATCCCATTGTGGCGATTGAAAAAAGGTCGCCGGCAGTACGTATTTTGCTTGTAGCGTGGCGCATTACGCTCATGCCGAGGTCAATATCCGACATTCCGCATCCATTGTCGCTTACTTTCATAAGCGAAAAACCGGCGTCTTCGACTGTGATATCTATCCGTGTAGCGCCCGCGTCTATGGAGTTTTCAATAAGCTCCTTGAGAACCGCGGCCGGACGCTCCACAACCTCGCCTGCGGCTATTTTTTCTACTACCGGGAGGGGCAGGAGTTCGATTTTATTCTTGCTGAGATTTTGCATTATTTGAAAATACAATGTGGGGGTGGCGAGTGTGGAAAAATTGGTTACGAAAAGCGGTATGCAATTACGGCGCCGGCCATTTTAATAAGTGATATCTCACCATATTCCCCCACCATCCGCAGGCTTTATATTATTTTTACTGTATGATGAACGGCGACAACAAAACAAACGAAGCGATGCGCGAAGTATACAACGGCACGGATATCGTGAGAAAACCGATCTGCGGCATAGTCTCAGGCTATCACAATCTGCCCTATATCATGGTAGCCGCATACGAAGACAACCCAAAGCGCTGCACACAGGTAAGCGGACAGATAAACGTATCGCCGAAATTTGTAATCTCCGCAAGCACCCTGGCGGAAACATTCGGCAGCGTTTTCGACCCCGGTACTTTCGACAGCGATATAGAGGGGCGGATCTTCTCTTTTGCGAATATAAGTAACCGCAATATGAAGATAGAGAGCAAAAATTTCTCTATCGAACACTTTGAGGAGTCGTTTTCAGAGCGCCTCGAACGCGTAACCGATCTGCTTATGAGCCAGGAAGACACACGCACCGGTCTTATAGGATGCCCCAATTTCAGATATTACCCTGTGTCTATCGATAAATTTATCTCAGAAATTCTTGACAGGGAGTTTAGAGTATGACTACCCCTAACCAAAATCCGCATCAAAGACGCCCGCTTGGGAAAGAGGTCTCATTTGCCGATTTCATAAGAAAACACCGGGGCGTTATAGCGGCGGAAGCGGCGGAAGCGCAAAAAGCGGCGCAGCCCAAAAAGAGTTTAAATACGCCGATGCCCAAAAAGGGAATTCAGATAAGCGACAAAGCCGCGGAGCTTATCGCGCTTGCTATTAAGGATATGCTGCGCGATTCGAGATAATTCGCGATACTCGCCGATGATTACCACATGTCAAACAATGCGTATAATCAATCATTAGGAATAAGCGAAGCGTCAATATAACGAATATTAGCCGCGGCGATAAGGCTGTCTATATAACTGTTGACAAGTTCCCCTCTTTTTGACATCTCAACATTTTGCCTCACCCTGTCCGCCGCTTCTTCATAAGCTAAGGAGCGCTGCTCCTCCTCATCGGTTTTTTTGAGGATGTGAATACCCATACTGCTTGGAACGAGAGTGCTTATTTCACCTTTTTTAAGCGTAAAGAGCGCCTGTTCGAGATCGGGAACAAGTTCGCCTGTTCTAAACCAACCCATATCGCCGTGATTTGGCTGCGCGGAATATTTTTTTATAAGCGCGTCAAAATCCTCCCCCGCTTTGGCCCTTGCCTGCACAACGTGCGCCCGCGACATAACTTCCCATACCTCGGCGCTGTCTGAGGAGAGATCTATTGTAAAAACGATATGACTCGCCCTCACGCGCGGCTGTGAAACGTAGCGGTGTTTGTTCTCTTCAAAATGAGCGCGTTTTTCCTCTTCGGTTACAGCCTCTTTGAGCTCGCTTATCACGTTCATCAGCGAATCAAGAAGAAGCTCCTCCTCCATACCGGCGCGCATAGACTCTTCGCTCTCCCCCATCGCGCTCAGCTGCGCCAAGAAGGTCTCGCGGTCTCCGAACTGCGAAGCGAAGCGGCTTGCCATACGGTCAATTCTCGCAGAATCCGCCCTCCATCCGCGGTTCTTTATATCCTCAACCATGAGAGTGTTTGCGATAAGCTGACGGGCGGCGCCCTTTCTAAGCTCTGTTTCTGAACCCTCAAAAACGCTCTCCGGGCTTAAACGCAGCTGCTGCATACGGAAAAACATTGCCGCCTGAGAGATCTGCTCCGAAGTTATAGTCTCTCCGTTTACAATAACAGCGGCATCCGCAGAGGTTTTTTTACCGCCGCAGGAGAGTGAAAATACGCATAATGCGACGACAGATACGATGGTCAGCAAAGATTTAAGTGTTGGATTCATGGTAATAAAATTACATTATGCGCATCAGCGCCTGCTGCTGTACTGAATATGTGGTCAATACGCCCACACCTTTTTTTATTGATTCTTGACTTTCAAATCCAAATACGCTATCTTTTGTACATATGAATCCATTTGAGCAAAATAAACCGGCCGGCTGCTGCAAACGTATTTTTTCACGTGTGATTGCGGCATTGTTAACGTTTGCCGCCGCTCTGTTTTTGACAGGCTGCTCAAATCCCGCCGGTTTAAGCAGCGGCGGCGGAAGCGGCACAGAGACGCCCAACCGCAAAGTTATCAACGCAAAATGGGAGATTACCGATAAAAACGCCCGATTTACTTCAATTGAACTTACTGAAGCTCAGTTATACATCGTTATAGAAAGAGATCAAAAATTTTATACAGGCAAATACACAATATTGGAAGATTCAACCGTTCACCTCGCAAATTTCGGTACGCTTCATATTGATTTATCACAAAGCGGAGATTCCGCCGCCGTTAGATTGCAGCTTGACACTAACGTTCCGCCCTTTAACGGCGATCCTCAAATAAATTACGAATTTAATGCAGAGAGAGCGGTTGAAATTGATTCGTCAAAAAATACAGAGTTATTGTGCCGTCATTGGAACTATGTGAGATTTTTGTTAAACGGCGAACTTTGGGAACCGTGGGAAAACCCGCAAGTGTGGGAAGACGGGTGGGAATTCCCGCACTCCGAACCTCATATCACAAATCTGTTTTCAAAAGCGGGAACTTATTTACAAACATTAACCGTAGACGGAGAGCAAACGCTAACGGTTCTAGGACAGTGGAGATGGTCTGACGAAAACGAAAACGCGTTTTATTACACAAGCTGGCAGACAGGCGCGTGGCAGACGTATATAGTAAATGTTGTTACTTTAACAGAAAACTCGTTTGCGATAGAAGAGATGCTTAACGATGGATATATTCTCATTACCGAATTCGAACTTTTCTGACTGTGAGTGCACGTATGCGTGTTTTCACTGTACACGTAAGGAAAAAACATATATGCCGATACTCAAAGTTAAACTTAACTTTTAATATGGTGAGACTATGACGACAAAAAACCACATAGACATCTACCAATATTGTGATTACCGCACTTATCTGCAAGATTGCTTTGGCGCAATTAAAGACAGCAACCGCAGTCTGTCGCAAAGATATGTGGCGTTAAAACTAGGGCTTGACCCAAGCAATCTTACAAAGATCATCAGCGGCAAGCGCAAACTCTCTTTTGAACAGATGCTTGACTTCGCCTCCTTTTTAAAGCTCTCAAAAAGCCAAAAAGAGTATTTTGAGCTGCTTGTCAGGCGTGACTGCGCCCAGGATGAAAAAGAGATGCAGGCCCTGCAAAAAAAGATAATATCAAGACAGCGCATGAAAATAGCGGCTATTAATAAAAAGCATGCCGAATATTTTCAAAAATGGTATCACGCAGCCGTAAGAGAGCTTTTAAACGTAACCTCTTTTTATAACGAACATCAGCTCTCTCAGATGTTAAACCCAAAAATCTCTCCTTTTGAAGCGAAAAAAGCGATAGAGCTGCTTGAAACTTTGAATATGATAAATAAGGAGAGCGATGGCAAATACAGTTTGGCGTCTAAATTTATCACCCCCGACAGCGATGTTCCAACCGAAGTTATTCACGCTTTCCAAAAGCAAATGATGGAACTCGCAAAAGATTCGCTGACAATGGATAAAGACTCCCGCGACGTTTCGACCATGACGCTCAGCCTTTCTAACGAAGACTTCCACAAAGTAAAAGAGATGATAAGCGAATTCAGAAAACAGCTTTTCGAGGTAGCGCAAAACAGCGCTCAGCCGCCGCAGGGCGTTTTTCAGGTAAATTTTCAGGCTTTTCCTGTCGCGCTTGTAAAGTGAAAGTATTGTTTGAGTATACTGATTTGATGCCGTTTTTTCTGCAAAACTCGTTTAATCGGGGACGGAGGTGCGCAAATTGCACAAATCCTCAACTATAAAAAACCAACTATTCATCTTCGCCGCAACCACGCCAATACGCCAACATACATCAAATCATTTACGGCGGAATACTG
>WRCH01000053.1 GCA_009784115.1 Chitinispirillia bacterium | reverse complement strand
TTAACTGTTGCAACTCCCGGTACAGCGGCCTCACGATGGTTCGTGCAGTCGATGTGCCGGGGGTTGCGGCATTTAACTGCCACCTTAATCTATGAGCGTACTCTCGTTTTTATGAAACTCCAAAATTTTCGCTTCAATATGCCGGCGTACATCCGGATTCTCGCTTGTCTCATATAAAAAATGAAGTACACTGAGCGCATCTACTTCCCTGCCTGCTCTGTTATAAAACGCGGCGGCCAAAGAGGCGAGATTTCTCTGATGAGCGCTGGGTATGGCGGCCGCCATTGAAATATAAGCGGCCGCGCGTTCGTGGTCGTCGTAATGCTGGTAATAAAGCATGCCGAGATAAAACGGAATATTCCACTTGCGGTCGCCAAGAACATTCATCCCTCTTTCAAGAATTATTCTTGCGGCGTCGGGGTTATTGCACAAATCGGGAATCATAAGCCCGCCGAATTCGTATGCTTCGTGGAAGTGAGGATGAAGACGTGTTATAATGTCAAGCATCTGTATCAGCCAGTCAAACTGCCCGTCTCCGCTGATATGTTCACCGCTGTAAATCACAGTTCGTATCCAAAGATAATGGGCATACGTAGTATTAAATCCAAGCATAAACGGTTTTATACGTTCATTACCGGGCAAAAATGCCATACTTTCAATTGCGGGAACTGTACCGCGGACGATGTTTAATTGTTTTTTTACAAGCACTATACCTGAAAAAAGCAATATCATTAAGAAAAAACTTGGAAGCGCCCTTTTCACTACAGATCCTTTTTTGCGAAAAGGAGTGACGAAAACAGCAGTAAAAGCGCTGTATAAAGCAGTCCGTACAAACATGAGAGCAATACAAAACCATTGGGTAAAGCGAGATCAAATACCACCTGAGTACGGATATTAAAATGCTGAAGGTTTGGAAGAGCGTAATTCAGGAAGACAAGAATTGCTCTCATAACAGGATTTGCCTGAACATCCGCGCTAAGTGTAATAAGATCGTTGAGATGGCCCGCGGCATAAAACGCCAAAGTAAAGATTGCGGCAAGAGTTGGCGTTGTAAAGCAGGAAGCCAAGATCGCCGCCGCTATAATAACCGCCATCTCAATCATAAGAAGAAACACCGCGGCGTAAATACCGGTTTCAGGCATTCTTCCGGCAAGATATGTTATGGCAGTAATAAATACCAAAGCTATGAGAATAAAATTAAGAACAAGCGTCACAAAAAGCCCTGCAAATTTGCCAGCAATAAACTGCGTTCTGCCAATCGGTTTACAGAGTACTCCATAAACCGTTTTGTCGGCGATCTCTGTTCCAAGAACTCCAACTCCAATAAACACAGCGAGAAGAAGTCCCGTGAGCGACATTGTCGCAAGCCCGAAATCAGACATCACCTGTACTCTTGACATAACCGAAAGATCACCAAAAGAGAGCGCCAAAAGAAGCGCAACCGCGGCCACAAGAAGAATATTGTAAAGTACCTTATTTCGTACCGTCTCCTTAAATGTGTTTAAAGCCACAAGCCAGATAACTCTCATGAGGCGGTCCCTCCCTCTTTTAGCTCAGAGTTTCCATAAAGGAGCGCTTCAAGAGGCATTGTACGTTTTTGCACAGATAAACAGTAGACGCCCTGCTCGTAAAGTTTGCGCTGGTATTCGCTTGGGTCTTTTTGCGCGGGGATCAGTACAGAAATATCTCCTGATGACGGACGTAAAAGCTCTAATCCATCCTCACGCAAATTAGCCGCAAGATCATCAGGGATCGACGGAATAACAAGTTCAGTGCCAAGAGATCCCCTCTCCAAAAGTGAGGATACGCTTCCTGTAAAACTTAAAGCTCCCTTGTCAAGCACAACCACATCCTGGCAAACAGCCTCAATATCTTCAAGAACATGGGTGCTGAAAAATATCGTTCTCCCCTCCTGCCCAAGTTTACAGAAAAGATTTCTGAAAAGCCGTCTTGACGGCGGATCAAGCCCGCTCATAGGCTCATCGAGAATAAGAAGCTTCGGGTCGCCTAAAAGTCCGCAAGCCATATTGAGCCGCTGCTGCAGCCCTTTTGACAAGCTGCGTACTTTTGTTTTTTGACGGTCGGAAAGTTCCACCGCGTCAAGCACTCTTTTACGTTCTGACAAAACAGAACCTGCTTTGACGCCAATAAGGCGGGCGGAAAAGTCAACTGTCTCCGCCACTGTGAGATGCTTGTAAAAATAGGGCTGCTCGGAAACATAAGCCACATTGCGTCTTGAATCAGGCAGCTCTGAGCTTAAGCCCATCAGGGAGATTTTGCCGAAAGTCGGCTTTACAAGCCCCATCACCATTTTTATAGTGGTGGTCTTTCCAGCTCCATTCGGCCCGACAAAACCGGCAATACGATTCCGAGCGAGCGAAAACGAAAGCTCTTTCACGGCTGTAAAAGGGATTCCCCGGAATCCTTTACGGTAGACTTTGGTTATTTTTTCAGCGCTTAAAATAGTACCGTTCATAATAAATCAAAATTACAAAACGTTGCTATGAAAAAGCAAGGGTTAGATAAAATTCTGTTATCCGCAAATATTACTGCCATAGGTGTTTACTGAGCAACGTTCCCTGAGCTATATTTATATACTGGTACACGGCACGCGCTTACACTGCACCGCACGCAACTGCACGCAGGGCCGTGAGGCTTCTTGACGGCACAGTGTAAACGTGTGCCGTCATTCAGTATAGTTGAGCATTATTGAAAACAGACCTGTTTCATGGTTTTTCAAAGGGAAAAGTTAATGGGAAGAAAGCTGAAATTTATTAAAGCCGCGGCGGCGGTAATTGCGCTTAACAGCTTGGTGATTGCGCAAGATGAAGCGGTAGTAATAAGCGCGCCTGTATCATGGACAACGCTGCGTACAGATTCGCTCTTTGTAACGATTCAGGCAGATACCTCAAGACTGCCTAAGGGTACGATTGACTTCAAGGTCAAAAGAAACATGAATAACCGCGCCTCCGCGTTTTTTAATAAAAGCGTGAAAGTGGAAGATTACAATGCAGACATTTTCCTCGGTATCATCAGGGATAAATATTTGGGCGGAACAGATTTTCTAAGTATTGAGTGGAACGTTCCCGGCAGTGAGCTTAGCGGGACGGTTGAGCCTTTTGGCAGGGCGGTCATTGAAGAGACCGCGAAGAGCACTGTGTCCGCTCTAAAACTTAAAGACGGGGCATCCATCACTCAGATCTCAGATGCTCTTATGGGAGTAAAGAGTCAGGATATCGGCGCCAGTAAATTCGCGGCAGGATGGAATAAAGAGGGGCTTTACATACTGTTTAACCCTGCGGCCAATGTTTCGGAGATGCAGTTTGCTTTTGACGCCAAGTGCGGCCGCAGCGCGTTTTTGTCATGGGCCGACAGATTTATAGTGTACGACGCCAATGCTGAGAGCGTTCGCGGTGTACACTACAGAAGATCTGTCAATAAAAATGCCGTTCAGTATGATGAAATGACGTGGGGAGAAGCAGAAGGACTCTCTTTATCAAAAGCGGAAAACTCCAAACTGATAAAAGCAGAGTGGCACGAGTTAGGCTTGCAGCCTTTTGAAGAGCGCAATCTTGGGTTTGCGGTATTTGTAAATGAAAAGGCAAGGAAAGCGGTTCTGCCTTACCCTTCCGCGGCTAAGCGGGAGATTCCCGGAACGTGGGGAGAGCTGAGATTAGAAAAGTAGTTGCGGCGCAGGCTGTCAATTTGCTATATTTAGTATCTTCATTTAATGGTGGTCGTAGTTCAATTGGTTAGAGCACTAGATTGTGGTTCTAGTTGTTGGGGGTTCGAGTCCCCTCGATCACCCCATTTTTTTACCAAAATTATGAATCCCAATCCTCACCTGTCGGCGGTGACAATTTCTTTTTTGTATCAAACAAAAATTCCTGCTTCCCGCATGTCAATTTTACCTTTTTCCCGTCAGTGTCTATAGAAGCTCTGTTTCCACTCTCTCTGTTGATATAGATAGAAGCAAGCGCGACAGCCTTTTCAAGTCCATCACCCCGTTTATAATTATAAACCTCGTCGGGTTGGGCTAAGCGTACAGGCTCATCGTAGATTGATTCTTCTGTCAATTCTGAAAGATATTTATAGACGTCATCAAGTCCCAAATTATTAACACTATTAATACATACCGGATTTCTCTCTACCGCGGCTTTAATAAAAGGTTTCCACGGAGAGTTTGAGAGGTCTCTGAAAGCTGTGAATGCGAGGTCTGCGGTTTGATTCGTTTTACGCTGCGCTTTAAGAGCTTCCCGCGCGTCTGCCGCGCTTTTTACATTGTCGAGATTTATTGGTGCGCAAGCCGTTGGGGCGCGATAAATCGCGCCCTTACAATCGTCCTTACAGTTACCTCCGCAATCATCCTTACAATCACTAAGCTTTTGCTCATCGGGAAGACGCGGTATGATGTGGCAGAACTTTACGAGATCATTAGTGATATCACAACCTTTTAAACAGCTGTCAATAAAAATCCTTTTTAAGCTGTTGATGTGACCGGAATTCTGAGAGCAGATTTTGTTGTTTTTAAAAAACTCCTCAAATACTCTCAAAACGAATCTGTCCGGTTTAGCCTCTGTATAAAATTCATTCTCATCTATTGAAAGCAGTAGATTTTGCTGAGTGACGTCTCCTACACGGAATTTACATGTTGATTCGCGGCTATAAGCTTTTTCAGCTTCTATAAAAAGCGTTTTTCCGTTACGAAAGTGAGCAATTTGGAAGCAGCACCGCAAGCTCTCGTTATGACGCAGAAAGTTTGCGAAAATCTCATAAGTGATCTCTGTTGATAAAAAGTTAGTCAATCCATATTTTAATCGTTTGTAAAAATCTGGATCTATCGTCGCCCCATCGTACATCGTGTGTATGTACCCGCTGTTATGAGCTACGATTGTGACAACCTCGTTCTCCATAGCGCGGCGCGCTTTGGCGGAGAGTTCGGTTCCGTTGTACCACATGTTTTTTGTTACGATACGGCGGTTATTGGTGATTATTCCATCACCTATATCAAGATAATTCTGAGAGTGCAGCGGAGTAGCAAGCAGAAATATTTTTTCAAGCGGTATACCGGCTATTGCAAAAGCCGCCGAAGCGTAAAGCGTCGAAAAGGAGACGCACTCACCTGCCCCTTTCACATAGCCGTCTTTAAAACGGAACGCTTCCATCGCCTCAAGCGTCTCTGTTTTCCAGTAAGGGATTATGTTCGACGAATATTTATCCAACCCAAAGTGCCGTCTTATATCAATATCAAAATAGTACTTATCACCCTCATAGCCAAAAAGCGCGTTACTCTTTGCCAAAACATCAACATCAATAAATTTTGAAAATCTGCTCAACTCTTTTTCTTTGGTGGTGAGTCCCCAAGTGTCAAGATCAAGATTAAAAGCAAAATTGTCGATGATATATTGCTTAAGCCGCTGTATCCGCTTCAGCTCTTTTTTATCTGATATTTTTGAAAACCAGGGGTCATCCCTCCACTTCCAAAGCCGCTCAGACATTATGTTAGCGAGTACAAGGGAATACATGATATCAGGGAAGATAAAAACTTCCATATCAGACAGTGTTACCGCCGATGAGTATTTTTCTAAGGAAGAAGAGTCTTTGTTGTCGTACAACACGGTTATTTATCTTTCAAAATTATTTATTTGCTTAATCTATTAAAATTCCCGAATTAAAATAAAATAGTCTATGCTGACCCAATATAAAAAGATTTTGTTAGAGCAAATCAGGTTCCAGTGTTGAATATGTGCGCGAAATGATATATATATAAACAAGATGAAGAGAATTAAATTATTTGGCTTGCTTTTATCCATCATTATTGGGGGTGCGGTTCTGTTTGCCCCGCAGCCCTCAGGCCTGACGGCGGACGGGCAAAAAGTTCTTGCGGCAGCGGTGTTTACGATTCTGCTCTGGATGTTTCAGGTGATGAACAGCGGCGTATCCGCTGTTTTAATGATGGGTTTAATGACGGCCGCTGGAGTCAAACCGGAAATCGCTTTCGGCAGTTTTGCCGCCCCCTCTTTTTGGATTTTGGTCTGCGTCCTTTATTATGGCTGCGCCATGCAAAAAACCGGACTTGCTCAACGATTATCCTATTACCTGCTTTCGCTGTTTCCGGGAACCTTTACCGGTATTCTCGCCGCGTTTTTTCTGACAGGTTTGGTGCTTGCGCTTGGCGTTCCGTCAATGACTGTACGCACGGCTATTATGGTTCCAATTGCCTGGGCGCTTGTAAAGTCGCTGGGACTTAAACCGCAAAGCCGCTCCAGCGCTCTTATCGTGCTGACCGCTGTTCAAATGGCTGTGATTCCAGGTCTTGCGGTTTTATTCGGTTCGCTGTTTGGCCCCTTTGTGGATTCAATGTTCAAGACAGGAGGTTTTTCGCTTAGCTGGTTTGGATATTTTAAGGTTATGGCGGTTCCTGTACTCATTTTGTGCGGCCTTATTTTGCTTCTTAATCCGCTTTTCATGAAACCGGAAGAGAAGCTTCGCGTCGCCTCTTCGTTTGTTAAAGACAAACTGCGTGAGCTTGGAAAAATAAAGCGCGCCGAGTGGATAACCGCGGTTGTGGTTGTTATCTCAATTGCTTTTTGGGCCGCGGGCCGCATTCATAATTACCCCAGTTTCCTTATTGGAATATTTGGCCTGGCGGCGCTTACGCTCTTTGGCGTTATTAAAGATGAGGATATCAGCGGCGGGGTTTCATGGACAATTTTAATTTTTATAGGCGGAGCTTTTGGTCTCGCCAATATAATTCAGCAGTATGAAATCACCAACTGGCTGGCCGCTTTTTTTCTGCCTGCCGCGCAAAACCTCATGTCAAACACGGTTCTGTTTCTGCTTGCGGCAGCGCTTGTATGTATGGCGCTCAGGTTTCTTGACTCTATGGGATTCGTTGTGTTATCGGTACTGTTCCTCCCGCTTTCGGAGATAACCGCCGCTCAAAATATTCCGCCTATGGTGCTTATGGCGGCTTTACTTTTGCCTATTGCTCCCTTTTGGTTGTCATACCAAAACGTTTGGGTGGCTATGAGTGAGGGCATAACATCAAACCGGGCCTTTAACAGCGCGCAGCGCTTGAAGCTGTCCACTGTATACGCTGGAGCTTCTCTGATAACGATTGTAATCAGCATAGGCTACTGGAAACTGATTGGAATATTGTAGATCTATAGCGTTGAGTATGTGTGTGAAATAATATATTTATAGATCGAAATGGATTGATAAACATTCAAAAAGGAAGACACAGGTGATATTTTCATTACGTTTTTTTCGCGTTACCGGCGTTCTTATTTTCATTATGTGTACTTACGCCGTCTCTTTGGATTGGCCCGCATTTCACGGATTAGACCGAACGAATAAATCAAAGGAAACCGGTTTGCTTAAAAAGTGGCCGGCTGAGGGACCAAAATTATTGTGGACAGCTTCCGGACTTGGGAAGGGATACAGCGGCGTATCTACATCCGGCGGGATTGTTTATACCGCTGGAATTGTGGATAAAGTCAATTATGTTTTCGCGTTTGACAATAGCGGCAAACTTTTATGGCGCAAAGAGGCGGGCGGTTCATGGGAAGGAAAGAGCGCGTTCGCGCGCGGGTTTGAGGGATCGCGCAGTACGCCTACCGTAAACGACGGCATGATCTACTACCTTAGTGATATGGGGCTCCTTACAGTTTTAGACGCTAAAACAGGCGCGCAGAAATGGTCTCTTGATATCCGCGGAAAGTATGAGGGCCACATAGCCAGATACGCCTACGCGGAGTCACCGCTTATTGATGGAGACAGGCTCTACGCGGCAGCCTACGGCAGGGTTGGTGTTCTCTGCCTTGACAAGAAAACAGGCAAAGTTATTTGGGAAAGCGAACGTCTTCCGGGCGGCGCAGGCGACGCCGGGGATACTTACGCGGGGTACGCGTCTTTCATAATTGTCAATGATAACGGTTTCAGGCAGTTAATGGCGTATACAGCAGACTATGTTTACGGAATGAACTCCGCAAACGGCAAACTCCTGTGGAAAGTACCGTTTGCAAACCCCCGCCACAGAGATAACTGCACAGACGTCGTCTATCATGACGGCTACGTTTTAGCCTCAAGCGGATACGGTCACGGTTCGATGCTTGTAAAATTAACCAAAACCAAAGACGGCGTATCCGCGCAGGAAGTTTACAGAACTAAACTTATGGACAACCACCACGGCGGCGTCATCTTTCACAATGGGTATGTCTACGGCGCGGGAGATGAAAGCAAGGGATGGTTTTGCCTCGATTTCAAAACAGGCAAACAGATGTGGAATACTCCGGGTAAGGGTTCCATAACATTCGCCGAAGGGATGCTTTATCTCTACGATGAAAATGGAAAAATGAGCTTAGTAAAAGCGCGCCATGACAAATACGAACTTGTAAGCACTTTTCAAGTGCCCCCCGGCGGCAGAGGCGCTTACTGGGCGCATCCGGTTGTAAGCAACGGGGTGCTTTATCTTCGTCATGCGGATAATCTGTACGCTTATGATGTTAGGAATCCCTCCGGGCGCTGCCCGGGGTTATAGATATGGCACCCCGTTGGGGTGCGCGGAGAACATCGGGAGATTTTTATCTCACCACTCGTCGGTAACAGTAGTCGGCTTATCGGTATCTACAATCTTCCCCTCTTCAAGATAAAGCACCCGATTCATCCCGCCGCTTAACTTACTGTTGTGAGTGGCTATGAGAAAAGTTTGCCGCAGTTCTCTGTTAGCCTTTTCGAAAAGCTGAAGAAGAAGCTCGCCGTTTGCGCGGTCAAGATTACCCGTTGGTTCATCCGCAAGCACAAGCGCGGGTTCGTTAAACATCGCTCTCGCGAGCGCTACCCTTTGACGCTCGCCGCCGGAGAGTTCTGTGGGATAGTGGTTGAGACGCTTTGACAAATCAAAAATACCTAAGAGTTCTGAGGCGCGTTTCACGCACTCTTTTTTGCTTTTGCCGTGAATAAGTCCCGGTATGAATACATTTTCAATTGCTGTAAAATCAGGCAGTAAGTGATGGAACTGAAAAACAAAACCTATCTGTTTGTTTCTGAACTCCGCAAGTTCCGGCGCGCTGAGTTTATCTATCGCCTTACCACCAACGCAAACCGTACCCGCATTGCATTTGTCAAGACCGCCGATAATTTGCAGCAGTGTAGTCTTGCCGGAACCCGATATACCGACAAGCGCAACCATCTCCCCGGTTTCAACGGAAAAACTTACATCGCTTAGCACATCAAATCCACTGCTGTCATCACCGAAGCGTTTGCGGAGATTTTTCACATCGACCATTAATTCCATTTTAAAAATCTCCTCAAGTTATTCATAACGTATAGACTCCGCAGGCAAGAGAGCCGCTGCCTGACGGGCCGGATAGATAGTTGCGAGCCAGCAGATAAGATTTGCTGTTAAGTAGATTATGATAAGATCGGTAGTCATAACCTGCACCGGAAGTTTCGTTATAAAATAGAGATCTCCCGGAATTGGGATAAACTGCCAGCGGTACTGCGCGTAAGAAAGCGCCACCCCCATAATAGTTCCTATTGTGGAGCCGATAAACCCTACCACGATTCCGTTGATCATAAACACCCGCATAACAGCGCCCGAAGAGGCTCCCATGCTCATTAGAATCCCTATCTCTCTTCTTTTGTCAAGAATCATCATTATAAGAGACGAGATTATATTGAACGCCGCTACAACAATAATAAGCGATATTACGATATAAATTATGATCCGCTCAAGTTTCATCCACTGAAAAAGCGAGCGGTTTTGCGTCTGCCAGTCAAGAGCTTTGTAGGGATATCCGCCAAGAGATTCTCTAACGCTTGACGCGATTCTGTCGGCTTTGAACGGGTCGGTAGTTTTTATCTGTATAGCCTCTACGCCGTTAAGGTTAAGCATGTTTTGAGCGGAAGCTATGGAGATGTAAACAAGGTTAAGATCGTATTCGTACATTCCGGTTTCAAAAATTCCGGCTATTGTAAAGCGTCCCATTTTGGGCACCGGGTTTAACTCGTCATCTGCGGCGAGAGAGTAAAGCACTAATTCGTCTTTCTCGCGCACTCCCATTTTGTCAGACAACCCTTTACCAATAAGTATACCGGGGAATTCACGTCCGCGCACGGATTTAATTGTGTCAAGATTAAAATCACCATGAATTATCGCTTTGTGAACGTCTGTTACGGTTGGTTCAAGTTTGGGGTCAACGCCGTTAATCATGACCCCCTCCTGATTTTGGTCGTGCTCCACACCGCCTTTGCCGGTGATAAGCGGAGACGCGCCGATCACCTGCGGGTGCTGCAGGATCAATTCGCGCAGAGCTTCGTGTTCAACGATTTGATAATTGTGGTACTGGGAGATTCTCGCGTGAGCGAGAGTACCCATAATCCGGTCGCGCACCTCTTTCTCAAATCCGTTTGCAATAGAGAGCGCCATGATCAGCACAAATGTTCCAAGACAAACTCCGGCAGTGCTGATGTAAGTTATCCACGAGACAAAGCCGATCTTGCGTTTGCCCCGCATATATCTGAGGGCGACAAACAGTTCCATTTTACCTTTTTTCATCTATCTAATTACTCTCCGGTCTAAGCAGCGGGAAAAGCACAACATCGCGCAGAGTAGAAGCGTTTGTGAGAAGCGCGATTATACGGTCTATACCCATGCCCCAACCTGAAATAGGAGGCATTCCATACTCCATGCAGAGCAGGAAATCGTTATCGACGTCCATAGTTTCTGTGTCGCCAAGCTTTCGCGCGTCCGCCTGCTGGCGGAAGCGGGCGGCTTGATCGATGGGGTCAACAAGTTCTGAGTATGCGTTTATTACCTCCCATCCGTTAACTACGAGCTGAAACCGGTCAACAACGGCCGGATTAGCATCGTTACTGCGCGCAAGAGGTGAAAGGTCAAGCGGGTGATGAGTGATAAACACAGGGTTTACAAGCGCGGGACGTGAAACTTTTTTGTAGAGTAAATCAATAAGTGTACCACGGCCTGCCTTAGCTACGTTGACGTCTGTTTCAAACTTTATATCCAAACGGTTCAATTCATTTTGTAAAGATTCTTTTGTGGTGAATTTGTCGATATCGATACCGCAATCTTTGAGGATAAGATCGCGGAAAGAGACACGGGGCCAGTCACCGCTAAAGTCTATATCCGTACCATCATAAGTTAATTTCAATCCGCCATTTACCGTTTGTAAAAGATGCTTCATAAGCTTTTCTGTAAAATCCATGTTGTCTTCATAATTCCAGTAAGCCGCGTAAAACTCAAGGAGCGTGAAATCGGGAAGATGCGACGCGTCAACTCCCTCATTGCGGAATGAGCGTGCAAACTCATACACTCTGTCAAAGCCGCCGGCGATCGCTCTTTTGAGATAAGTCTCCGGCGCGATTCGCAGAAATACGTCTATGTCAAGAGCGTTATTGTGCGTAACAAACGGACGCGCAAGCGCGCCGGTCGCTTTATTGGTTAGTACAGGCGTATCAATCTCTGTAAAATCATTCTCATCCAAAAAGTTACGAATCGTGCGGATGATTTTAGTGCGGGTTTTAAAACGCTCCCGTGATTCATCCGACATTATAATGTCAAGATATCGGCGGCGCAGACAAAGTTCGGGGTCTGTCATTCCGTGAAATTTTTCAGGCAGGGGCCTTAGCGTTTTTGAAAGAAAAGTAAATGATTTTACGTTGATACTCTTTTCACCGGTTTTTGTGGTGATCATCTCACCCTCAACGCCGATGAAATCACCGATATCAACCAAGTTTTTAAAATGAGTAAACTGTTCTGCCAACTCATTCTTCTGCAATGCAAACTGTAACTGTCCATTAACATCATAGAGATGTCCAAACGCAAGTTTGCCAAAGTAGCGCAGCGACAAGACACGCCCCGCAACCCTTACTCCCGCAGCGCCGTCGTCAAGTTTGAGCGCGCTGTCTAAGGAATGAGTCTTATGAAAGCGGTCTGCGTAAGGGTGAAACCCGGCTTCTCTAAGCTGAGGGATTTTATTAAGCCGCACCTGCATCTGTTCGTTAAATTCATTGAGTTCGTTCTGAGATTCCACTTTTATCCCCGTGAATAATGCTGAAAGTTCGGCGATTGCTGCCGGATACGCGTTTTGTGATATACGCACCGCAAGCAGTTTTATTTGACCGCCGTTTTAGTTAAGCCTATTAAAATAGTTGATTGCTGGGGATAGTGGGTAAATCTGAATCACCTTTTTCAGTATACTGCGCCAGCTGGCACAACTCCCCGGCGCGGTCAAGCAGTGTGTTCTTACCCAATATGTTGAGAACCGAAAACCGATTTAAAAGCGCGGTAACGCCGCTGCCGTATTCGTACTCTATACTTTTTGTTAACTTTTCATGAATCGGAGATGATTTGCCTGATTTATGATCCCAACCCATCAAAGCGGCCGGCGTTGTTTTTAAAGCCGCGGCGAACTCTTTTACTTTAGACAGCGGCAGATCCGTAAAACCGAGCTCAATTTTATTGACAGAGGAACGTGACTTGTATTTTAACCTTTTAGCAAGCTCAACCTGCGACATTCCAAGCGCTTCGCGGCGCTTTCGGATGTTGCTGTATAGGATATTAACTTCCATGAGATCATTCCCCTATTTTGTATACATTAAGACACCTCTAAAAACACAGTCCGGGCACGGTGCAGTATACGATAACATCGTTAGAAACGCAGTTAGAGCGTACTGTACCGTGTTCGAACGGAGTTTTTAGAGGCGCCCCTTAATATGTTTCGTGCGTTCAAATTCAACAAAAAATTTCCCCATTAAATAGCAGATTGATCTCTGTTACAAGCGGGTATCATTTTAAAGGTAGATTTTAGACCTACGAAGCGCGGAGTTTTGATTTAGTGAATTGCAGTTACAGTATGAACGGCTGATGATTGATAATAGTTTTAGCGGATGATTTTCTTTGAAGACATTGTAGGATATAAATCTACGCGAAATTAAAGGATTTGAAAGGAAATTAGAGGTTGTGAAAGATTTTGAACGGTAATGAAAAGGATCTGCTGCTTAGCGGGACAGTGCAAAATTTATCGGCGGATTGGTATATCTACAAAATCGAACACGCCCGCTCGCTGAGCGCTCTCACCTTTTGAGCGCTCTTGCGAAGCCACTCATGCTCTCTGTCATTTAACTTAAGCTCCACGATTTTCTCAATTCCGCTTCGCCCCATAATCACAGGCATCCCAAGAAAAAAACCTTGCAGGCCATATTCCCCCTGCGCGTAAACACTTGCACAGAAGCTGCCCTTGCGGTCAAAAAGAACCGCGCTCACCATATCCGCCACACAGGCCCCGGCGGCAAAATAACCGCTTGTACCCATAAGCGATACTATCTGACCCCCGCCATGACGCGTCTCATAAATAATCCGGCGAAGCTGAGAACTTCTTATCAGTAAGTTAAGCGGTATCCCGCCAACAGAGCAGTGGCTGAGTACCGGCACCATTGTCTCACCGTGCCCCCCCATAATTATAGATCCTATCTCTCTTACGCTGCACCCAACATGCGCGGCAACAAGCGAGCGGAAACGCGCGCCGTCCAAATGTCCGGACATGCCTATGACCCTGTATGCGGGAAATCCCGTATGTAAAAAAAGCTGATGCGCCATTATGTCAAGCGGATTGGTAACAACAATCACAACTGAGCCGGGAGAGTACCTTTTTATGTTTAACGCTACATTGCGGATGGTTCTCACGTTAGCCTCAAGAAGATCGTCTCTGCTCATTCCGGGACTCCTTGGACGGCCCGCGGTTACAACACAGATATTTGCCCCCTCAATTGCCGCCCAGTCGCTTGTGCCGGTTATCTGCAAATCACGTCTTTGCGCGCAAGCGGCCTGAGAGATATCCGCCGCCTTTGCTTTTGCGATACTTTCCCGGCAGGGCTCTTCTAAAAGCACAAGCGAAACTCCTTCAACCGGCGCAAGTGCGCTTGCCGCGGCCCCCCCAACATTCCCGCACCCAATAACAGCTACCTTAGCGTGCATTCCACCCACCGCCCCCATATTTTTATATTTGGAAATTTTTCCGGCAGAGAAGCCCTTAAACCGGATTATACCGAATCACGGCATAAATCAGCACTGCGCCGCACGCAAACTGCACGCAGGGCCGTGAGGTTGCTTAGCGGCACAGTGCTGATTTATGCCGTACACCAGTATAAATAAGTTTTAGTTCAAAATCTATACCAAAAAAACATTTATCCCGAATCGGAGACGATGAATAGAACCCTCTCCCCATTTTACGCTTTCGCTCAAAATTTTCCACGCGGCCCCCTGCTTTTTTCTATATTATTAGTCTTGGCAAGCCGTGAAGCGGTATATCACCAAATAATTAAAGGAGATGTAAAGATGAAAAAGAGACCTGTGTGTTTGATTCTCAGAGATGGATGGGGCAAGGGTAAGGACGAACCGTCAAACGCTATTTACATGGCAAAAACTCCGTTCACCGATGCTTATGAAAAAGAAAATCCCACAACGTTAGTTCAAACATCGGGTTTAAGCGTTGGACTCCCTAAAGGATATCAAGGCAACAGCGAAGTAGGACATCTTAACATTGGCGCAGGACGCACGATTTATCAGAGCCTTACCAAGATTGACAAAAGTGTTGAGGATGGAGACTTCTTTACTAATGAAGCGTTTTTAAAGGCGATCAGCTTTGCAAAAGAGAATGGAGGAAATCTTCATCTCATAGGATTAATTCAGGAGGAAGGCGTTCACGCGGTTACGCGCCACTGCGTGTCGCTTCTTAAACTGTGTAAAGACAAGGGTCTCTCAAATGTTCTTATCCACGCAATTACAGATGGCCGCGACACTCCGCCCAAATCCGCGATGGAACATATGGCGCTTTTACAAAAAGGAATTGATGAGACTGGGGTAGGACGTGTAGCTACAGTGATCGGAAGATACTACGCGATGGATCGCGATAATCGCTGGGACAGAGTTGAGCTTGCTTACAGAGCGATTATGGAGGGCAAAGGCGCCGAAGTCACAAATTGGAAACAGGCTATTGACGACTCTTACGCCGTTGGAGAAAATGACGAATTTATCAAACCGCGTATTTTAGACTATAAAGGATTCTCTCCCAATGATTCTGTCATCTTCTTTAATTTCAGATTCGACCGCACCCGTCAATTGACAAAAGCGATGGTTGAACCGTCATTCAGCGAATTCTCGCGCGGAGAACTTGTCAAATGTTTTGTAGCTATGACCCATTACTATGATAATGGAAACTTTATCGAAGCGTATCCTGAAATGAAAAACACAAATCTCCTTGGTGAAGTACTTTCCAATAAAGGTTTAAAACAGCTGCGCAGCGCTGAAACGGAAAAATTCGCGCATGTCACTTTCTTTTTTAACGGCCAGCGCAATGATCCTTTTCCAAATGAAGATAGGATTCTTGTTGACAGCCCCAAAGTAGCTACTTATGATCTCAAACCGGAGATGAGCATTTTCGCGGTCAGGGACAAATTGGTAGAAGCGGTGAACAGCAATAAATATGACGCTATAATCTGCAACTTTGCCAACTGCGACATGGTTGGACACACGGGAGTTTTTGACGCTGTCATAAAAGCTGTAGAAGCGGTTGACACTTGCGTTCACGACGTAGTTGAGGCTGTTCTGAAACAAGGCGGCGCGTGTATACTTTCGGCGGATCATGGAAACGCGGAGCAAACTAAACTTGAAGACGGCTCGCCGATGACTTCACATACGACAAATCCGGCGCCGCTCACAATTGCAGGGGCTGGTAATTTAAAACTGCGCAGCGACGGCACGCTTGCAGACATCGCTCCAACGATGCTTGAAATTATGGGGATAGAGATTCCATCTGATATGACAGGCAAATCATTAATCGTATAAGGGACGCTTGTGAAAATAAAGATTTGTCAATTCAATCCGCTTGTGGGAGACGTTTTTGGCAACGCCGATACAGTTATCGGCGTTCTCTCCGAGACGTCAAGCCAAGAGGCGGATTTGCTGATTTTTCCCGAACTCTTTTTGCAGGGCTATCCGCCGCGTGATCTGCTTGAGGCGAAATGGTTTATTGATGACAGCTTGTCGGCAATTGAAAAAATTAAAAAAACTTCCCGCTCATTCCCCGATACGGGAATTATAGTGGGAAGCGCCATGCCCTCGGGTATCACAGACGGCAAGGGGCTTTTTAACTCCGCTTTACTTATATGCAGCGGTGAAATTCTGCTTCAGCAAAATAAGTCGCTGCTTCCCGCTTATGATGTTTTTGATGAGAGCCGGTATTTTGATCCGGCGCAATCGGTATCTACGGTAAAATTCAAAAATGAAACGCTTGGGATAACTGTTTGTGAAGACGCGTGGAAGAGCGAGGAGCTTTTCACCGGCAGACTTTACACTCGTGATCCTGTTGCGGAGTTGGCGGAGATGGGAGCGGCTCTTTTAATCAATATCTCCGCGTCGCCTTTCTTTCTGGGAAAGCAGCAATTGCGTGATGACGTAATGCGCAATCATGCTTTAAAACATAATCTGCCATTTGTATTTGTAAATCAGGTAGGCGCAAACGACGAACTGATTTTTGACGGATTCAGCAAGTGTTTTAATCCAAAAGGAGATATCTGCTGTCAATTGCCGGCTTTTCGCGAGGATGCGGTTATCTTTGACAGTTCAGAATCATCTGCCCCGCTTGTAACTTCGCAGCATAATGAAATAAAATCACTCTATAACGCCTTAACGCTTGGTCTTCATGATTATGTTAAAAAATGCGGATTGTCAAAAGTTATTATAGGACTTTCAGGCGGTATAGACTGCGCGGTTGTATGCGCGCTTGCGGTAGAGGCGCTTGGAAAAGAGAGTGTTTGGGGTGTAGCTATGCCTTCGCGCTACTCTTCAAAGGAGAGTGTTACCGACGCGAAAGAGCTCGCCGGTAATTTAGAGATACAATTTGATGTAATCAACATAGAAAAAACATTCAGCGCATTTCTCAACACACTGCAGCCTTTATTTAAAGAGACACAGCCAAATATAGCAGAAGAAAATCTGCAAGCGCGCATACGCGGAACGCTTCTCATGTCTTTGTCAAACAAATTCGGACACATGGTTCTTGTGACAAGTAATAAAAGCGAATCGGCAGTCGGATACAGTACGCTGTATGGAGATATGAGCGGCGGTCTTGCGGTAATTTCTGATCTTACAAAAGATATGGTCTATAAACTTGCCGCATATATCAATACGGAGCGCGAAATTATACCGCAGTCAACAATTGACAAACCGCCGTCTGCGGAACTTAGGCCCGATCAGCGTGATGATGATTCGCTTCCGCCGTATCCGCTCTTGGATCCTATTTTAACAATGCTCATAGAAGAGGGACGGTCAAGAACTCAAACTGCCGCCGCGGGGTATGACAGCAATACGGTAAACTGGATCGCAAAAGCCATTAGAGGCAGTGAGTACAAACGCCGTCAGGCAGCGCCCGGATTAAAAGTAACGGAAAAATCTTTTGGCTCGGGAAGACGTTTTCCAATCGCCGCAAAATATAATTGGTAAAATATTATTTATGACTTGGATAATAATTTTTTCGACACTTGGATTCGCGGCGGTAATTTTCTTTTTGCGGAGCGGTCTTTATCGTCTTAATTGGCCTTTAGATTCTACTCAAGATAATAAAGAACAAAAACTCTCTTTTTCTGTGGTGATTGCCGCGCGTAATGAAGAGCGCAATATCGAAAAGTGTCTGCAATCTGTTTTTTCTCAGGATTTGCCGACTGATCGTTATGAGGTGATCGTTATCAACGATAGATCTCAAGACTCAACGCCTGAAATCCTCAGTAATTTACAAAGTCAATTTAAAAATCTAAAAGTCATCACGATCACAGAAACTCCGGCAGGAATATCCCCCAAAAAATACGCGGTGACAAAAGGGATAGAATCCGCGTCAAACGAAATTATCGTATTTACAGATGCGGACTGCACGGTAAAACCGCAGTGGCTGTCAGCAATAAACAACAACTTTAAATCAGATACTGGTCTTGTTCAGGGGATAACTTCTTATGGATATATAAACGGCATGAGCAAAGTTTTCTTTGGACTTCAGGCGATTGACTTTTTATCTCACGGAGTAATCGCGGCTGCCGCGATCGGCGCAAATCTCCCCGTCAACTCCAACGCCAACAATCTCGCTTTCCGCAAGAGCGCTTTTCATGAGATTGGCGGCTATGGGAGCGACAGCAAAGTTGTATTGGGGGATGATGATCATCTTTTGCAAAAAGTCTGGAAAAGCAAGCGCTGGAAGGTGCGCTTTATGGCAGACAACCGCGCAATTGCCGAAACAGAACCAACACAAACTCCCCGCGCTGTTTTTGAACAGCGCAGACGCTGGGGGTCGGTGACTGTGCATTATCAGCCAAGTCAAATATTGCTGTTATCATTAGTTTTTCAGTTTTATTTGATGACAGCGATCACCGCAATCATTGCAATTTTTCATCACTCATTTTTAAACGTTTTTGCGGGACTGCTTCTTGTTAAACTTGCGGGAGAATTTGTTCTGCTCATCCCGGGAACAAGAATCTTCGGCAAAAAAAACTTGCGCAAATATATACTGCCCGCCTCACTCATCCAGTTGCCAATGGTTATTGGCGCAGTGCTGCTTGGGGTGTTTTGCAAATTTGACTGGAAAGGGCAAAAGATGTCGAGGAAAATTAAATGAAAAAAACAGGGTGGATTGGGGCGATGGGGAAAATCAAAAAGGGGCCGCCCTTTCGGACAGCCCCCTCTTGATATTTAACCTGACGAACGGAACAGGCGTACTGCGCACGCCATGCTGACGCGTACGCCCGTCTATTCCAGCTCTCCGCCTCATCTCAGAAGCTGCATAATGCTCTGAGGAGCCTGGTTCGCCTGAGCCAGCATCGCCTGAGAAGCCTGCTGAAGAATAGTATTCTTCGTGTACTCCATAATCTCCTTAGCCATGTCAACGTCACGGATA
>WRCH01000052.1 GCA_009784115.1 Chitinispirillia bacterium | reverse complement strand
TTGCCCGTTTACGCAAAGAGAACAAATCTCTTAAGGAAGCGAACGAAATATTAAAAAAAGCGGCGGTCATCTTCGCGCGTGCGGAGTCCCGGTAATAGTGTATGAGTTCTACACTGTGCCGCTAAGCAGCCTCACGGCCTTACGTGCAGTTGCGTGCGGTGCAGTGTAGATTTATGCCGTGTATCAGTATAACCCTCAATCCACATAAGGCCCGTTATGATACATCGGTTCTCCATGAGGCCGGCCCGACAAAAGAACAAATCCGCACCTCTCAACTGCACTAATTAAAAGTTTGGGATGATCACTAAAAAAAATTGCGTGGCCCCGCTCAATATGCTGTCCGTTGATATCAACCTTACCTTTGTAAACATATACAAAAGTGTTCCAGCCGCATACAGGCTCGGCTTCATAAAAGACTTGCGGATCAAGGCAGACGTCTATATACAGCATCTCCGTAAGTATTTTCACAGGAGACGCGGGCCCTGTGATGGTTCTTACAGAGCCGCCGTCAACTTTTTTTGCGGGAATCTCTTCCGCGCTTATACACTGGTAGGATGGATCAGCATGTTTAAGGCGGTGAGGCAAATTTATCCAAAGCTGAAGTCCGCGGCTCACACCGCTGCCCTCACCGGGCATTTCGGAGTGAACAATCCCTCTTCCGGCTGTAAACCTCTGCACCCCCAAAGCCTCAACTTCTCCGTGATTCCCAAGGATATCCTGATGGCGCAGACTCCCCTCAAGCATATAGGTAAGCGCTTCAAATCCGCGGTGGGGATGGGGCGGAAAAGAGGCGTTTGGAGCGAGAGAAAATTCGTCAAATAACACAAACGGATCATAATCCTCAATAAGCCTTGTAGGAAAAGCGCGCAAAACCCGCGCGCCCGCTCCCTCGCTAGTTTCAAATGCGGATATTATTGTATCGTTTTCCATCTGTCAATTATTCCTCAACAAGCCCGCGTAATACATCCGCGTAATCGCGCAAAAAATCTAAAAACAGCGACGGTACAGTATCGGTGATCTCTTCATAATCACGGCTGATATCATCCAAAAGCCCGTTCCTTATGAGAGCGTAGAGTTCCAAAAGCGCGTCCGCTTTCCAGGCCGGTATGCCCAAACTCAACATGATATCTCTTGACGTCTCTTCGCTCACATCCGCGTACATCACGTGGCTTCCGATTACCTCTGTTATTAAAGAAGCCGCTTTGTGCAAATTCCATTTTTGCGACCCTGTGATGCGGTAGATACGCCCGGCATGCGCCTGAGCGTTCATAAGAATCTCCTGCGCGCACAGCGCCGCGTCTCTTGCGTCAACATATGAGACGGCTCCCTTGCCGAAAGGCAGATAGATAAGCCCGCCGCTTGGCGAAAAAAGGGAGGTGAACTGCTGCATAAAGATATTGGGGCGCAAAATCGTATATGATATGCCGGATTCCGTCAGATAATCTTCCGCCTCGTGATGCCATCTTGCGATTTTTATCATCGGTATTTTTTCTACAGATAGAAATGAGACATGCACAATGTGGGAGACGCCGCTTATTGCGGCCTGGTTGATAAAGATTCTCGCGTACTCCCCCATCTCGGACGTTAGCGGCAGAAGAAGAAAAACGCGGTCTATATTTTTAAGCGCATTGCTTACTAGCTCTTTATCTGTAAAGTCAAAAGGGACATTCTCAACAAGCGGACTGCTCAGCCTTTCGTCTACAAAAACTCCATGACTCGCCGCACGTACAGGCACACGGGCGCCCGCAAAACGCCTCACTGCCTCTGCCCCTAAAACACTTGCCGCTCCGGTGATAAGAATACGCGCTGCCATCTGTTTTGTACCTCCTCTCCTCCCCGGGTTAAAACCCGGGGCCACATGCTTTCACCCCTAAAGAGGTGTGGAAAAAGACGGATTGGTGATCTTTGATGGAATTATGTCGGTTATTTTTGGTACCTCTTTTAGTCTTATGCTTAGATCGTACTCCTTTAGATAGACATCGGGGCATTCCGCTAATGAATAGCGTACGTATTCCGGGATGTCTGAACCTATCAGATAGCTTCGCACCGGCTTTCCAAAGGAGAGATGGCGTTTTACCCAATTGTGAAATTTCAGAATTTGACCGCTTGACACGTCGGGATAATTGTCACGTTTAATCGCCACTACTACAAGCGCTTCATCCTTGTCAACCGCGAGAAGATCTATCGACCCAAACTCCGTTTTGTACTCAAGCCCGTCGTTTCCAAATACATCTACATAGAGCTCAAGCCCCTCTTCAACCAAGTTTAAATTCTTGGCTAAATAACCGCGCAGATAAGCGGCGTCTATGCAGCCCGACCCAAAAAACACCTCTTCATTTTGAGACTCACGAATCTCACGGACTTCCCTAACCACAAGCACTCCATGCTCATCCAAAGCGATCTCCCACACCCCGTGAATCCGCTCATCATACATTTCAAGACGTCCGGAAGCGGGACGATACAGGAAATCAAGCATCTCACCGCACCGGCGCACCCGCTGATTCTCTTTATAGTGGGTGCGGGACTCATGATTAACCGTACAGACGATAATCTGATTGAGAATCGTATTTGCGTTTGTTCCGGGATAGCGCTCTATAACCCAATTTTTCACCTCAACATTACTCGCCTTATTCCCATGCGCCTCAACCGCCTCTTTTATCATCTGCCACACAAATGGCTTAGGCTGTTTTTCCATACATTAACCATACCTCTCTATCTTCTGAGCCGGAAAAAATTAAACGAAATACTTCCAATTAGAGGAAAATGCAAATGTAATACCATGCGGCCCCTCCTACGCCCCAAAGGGGCATAATCACTACCCCCGGGCACCGCCCGGGGATGGGAGGAGAGGAGATGGGAGGAGATGGGAGAAGAGGAAAGAGAGGAGAAGCCGACACAATAAACACCTCCCCGCAGCGTAAACCCTCATCTCAGCATAAAAACCTCATCTCATAAGGGATAACCCGCAATGATTCCTCTCATATCCGTACTCAGCGCGCTTCTCATTCTCTCATGTACCGGTATCAATGATAATAATGATTACAGGTATCATCACAACATCAGCGCCTCCTCACCCATAGGCGCGGCCTCTTACGTAAACTGCCGCAAACCTTTTCTTGATTTGGTAAACTCTATCCCCGATTATTATCAAAGAAGCACACGCTTTGGCGGTTTTCCCAATGATGGAAGCGCCTACTGCGGACCGGTTGCCGCGTCAAACGCTCTGATGTGGCTTTACAAAGGTGACTACGGGAAGATTATTGAGAAAACAGGCAACGCCGTTAAAGATCAGTACGAACTGATCAAACTGTTAGGATCCGACAAATATTTTAATACAGCTAATGATGGAACTAATCCAATTGAACTATCTCTTGGACTTAAAAAGTTTTTTGATAACCGCGGGATTAAAAATGTAAGCATAGAGTATCACGGATGGCGCAGTATGGACTCACAATTTAAACGCGGCGATGACGTCCCAAATCTTGATCTGATTAAAGAACAGCTTCGTTCACACAGAGCAGCAGTACTTCTTAACTACGGCTGGTATAAATATGACGCACAGAAAAACGAATACACAAGAAGCGGCGGCCATTGGGTGAATCTTGTGGGCTTCGGCCACGACGGTAATAAAGAGAACCCTCACGCTTTAATTATTAATGATCCCGATATGCGCGTACAAGCCGCGAATTATATCGTTACAAGACGTATAGAAAGCGGTACCCTAAAAGGCAACCTCGCCGGACTGCCCCGCGAAGCCGCTGGTTTTCATCGATTCAAATCATCATCTAAAGGGGTAGGGATAATTGACGGGGCGGTTATTATCATCGCAAAATAAGGTATTTTTCTTAGCTGCCCGGGGCTATGTGATTACACCCCGTTGGGGCTGGAGATTGCCGCTCCTTACGTAAGAGCAAAGCTTCTCTAACAGCTCATCCTGATTGATAGATAATAATTGCTGTATATATGAGACGGCAGTAATTTTGCTTTTTATATTTATCATGGATTAAACGTGCCATTTATACATCCCACGATTAAATATTGCGCCGTACCGCTAAGTGACCTTCACTGCTGCAGTGCAGTCGTGGAGCGGTGCGGCGCACCGTGTTTATCGAGACACAAGCCAATATTTAATTGGTACTTCAATAAAGGTGTTTAAGATGTCTTCAGAAGAGTTATTTGAAAAGCTAAAAGAGGAGATACTGCGCAGCCGCCGCTATAAACACGCGCTCTCTGCCATACTTCTTGACGTGGATGAATTTCACAAAATCAACGAGGCGTACTCTTATCAAACAGGAGACAGGGTAATTGCCGCTGTTTTAAAAATTATCCAAAAAACAATCCGCGGCGTGGATATTTTAACCCGGCGCTCGATAGACCGCTTTCTTATCATCCTGCCAAACACAAACCGGCGCGAAGCGGTTGAGCTTGCGGAGAGGCTCAGAGAAAATGTTCAGAAGCGCACCGAGCTTATGAAAGATCTTCCCGCTGGAGTTACCGTCACCCTGAGCGCCGGGCAAAGCTATACGGACGTCAACTCCTTAGATTTCATGCGCAGGCTTGAAAGCGCGCTTGCTGAGGGGAAGAAGCGGCAGAGGAATAAAACTTATATCGCGGAGTGAGCCTGTGTAAATTTAAACGGTCTTTATAACGCAGTAACAATATTAAGCACCTTATCCAAATTCGTCAGCTCAAACAGTTTATTGAGATACGATTCCGAATCGGGATTTCCGTTTAGAATGATAAGCTTGCGACTCTCTTTTTGCATTAGAGTATGATAGTAAACAATTATACCCAAACCGTGGCTGTCAATAAAATTGGCCAACGTTACATCAAGCACTATGCGCTCAACGCTTTTCTTTTTGTAAAGCTGATCCATTTTATGCTGTAATTTTTTTATGTCAACGTCAATTATTTTACCGGTAAGCTCAAGTACCGGATCTTCTGTTTCTGATTTGAGCGCTACCTCAAGAGACATTTCTTTATACCCTTTCTTAAGTCGGCAATTGCGCATTTTTATTAAGTATGGATGACTATTAAATATTATCTTTATATAGTAAGAAAGTCAATATATTACTTCGGCAGTTAAAGGCTGCAGCTCCCGGTACAGCGGCCTCACGATGGTTCGTGCAGTCGATATGCCGGGAGCTGCGGCCTTTAACTGCCGCCTTAATAGTTGTGCATAATGTCAGATATTATGTTTACACTTTAACCCGCGGCTGCCGGCTAACAAAAGCGGCGGCTCATGATTCGGCTGATGACTATGGTTGTGTATAATGTCCATCCTGTTAACCCGCAGCGCCGCTTTATAGAGGCCGCCGCTCACGCTTTGGCTAATGACGGCAGTATCGCCGTCTACCCTACCGACTCCGTTTACGGCGTCGGCGCGTGTGTAACAAATCCTAAAGGGATAGAGAAAATCGCCAAGATTCTTGATAAAGACAAGGAGCGGCTGTTCTCCTTTATCTGCAGTGACTTTTCACAGATCAGCCGTTATGTAAAACTCTCAAACTCGAATTATAGATTGATGAAACGATACCTCCCCGGACCGTACACTTTTATCCTCAACGCCACAAATCTTGTTCCAAAAAGGATCGCTCCAAAGAGAAAAACCGTAGGGATACGAATGCCGGACTGTGCAGCTCTGCTTGAGCTTGTAAAACTTTTGGGGGAGCCGATCGCCAACACCTCCGTCAATTTAGAGGGCGCGGACGCAAATGATCCCGGCGCGATAAAACACGCGGTTCAGCACAATGTAGACATAATGCTTGACATAGGACCTATTGACAATCCGGAACCGTCTACCATTGTTGATCTTACGGCAGACGATCCGGTTCTAATAAGATTGGGCAAAGGGCCTTGGGAGGAGTATACTGAGTAACGGCACACGTTTACACTGTACCGCACATCGGTATAATTATCTTGACTTTATCGAATTAAGAAGCCCGCCGGCCAAAACCATCTCTTTTTCCCGCTCTGTCAGTTCAACATTCAGCCGGATATTTTTACCGTCAGACTTGCGCACTGCGGTAAGAGCTTCACCTTTTTCTATACACTCACGAACGTTTGAGATTGCCAGCGAATCACCGCACTCAATGCTTGCGTAATCGGCCTTGTCCTCAAAAAACGCGGGGATTATGCCAAAGTTTACAAGATTAGCGCGGTGGATCCGCTCCATTGATATGGCGGCCACCATCTTTACCCCAAGAAACATCGGGCATATCGCCGCGTGTTCGCGCGACGACCCCTGGCCGTAAGAGTCGCCGGCAACGATTATGTTATGTATATCTCTGTTTTTATTGCTGAACGCGCGCTTCGCAAACTGCGGGTCTTCGCGCTCAAAAACAAACTCCGAATATTTTTCGATGTTTGACCGGTATTTTAAGCGGCTCCCCGCTGGCATAATGTGATCGGTGGTGATCTTATCGCCGACCTTAATGCTCACCTCGCCGTTTATAGTATCGGGACAGGCGGTGTTTGAAGGCGGGTCGCCTATATTGGGGCCGCGGAAAATCTCTATTTTAGAACCGTTTGAAGCGGGTTTTAATATCATGCTGTCGTCAATCAAAAAACTTGACGGAGTCTCAATCTGCGGATACTCATCATTTTTAAAATATTCAGCGGGATCACAGATCTCCCCGCTTAAAGCGGCGGCGGCGGCGGCCTCAGGCGAAGCGAGATAGACCTGTGCGGAAGACGTTCCGCTTCTGCCGAAAAAGTTACGGTTGGAGGTGCGTATGGAGACCGCGTCTGTACGCGGAGCAACGGAGTTACCGATGCAAAAACCGCACGCGCTCTCTAAAATACGCGCGCCCGAAGCGATGATGTCGGCAAGGGCGCCGTTTCGCGAGACCATCTCAAGCACCTGACGCGATCCGCAAGCTACTCCAAGGGAGACGCTCGGCGATATTTTTTTATTTTTGAGAAGCGCTGCCGTAAGCATTATATCACGGTAAGAGGCGTTAGTGCAGGAGCCTATGAGAACCTGATCAACCTTAGTGCCGGCGAGTTCCGATAACTTTTTAACGTTACCCGGTGAGTGAGGGCATGCCGCGCGCGTTTCAAGTGCGCTCAAGTCAATTGTTATCACTCTGTCGTAAGCCGCGCCCTCATCGGCGGATATCTCGCAGTACCCCTCTTCCCTGCCCTGCGCTTTAAGAAAGAGGCGGGTCTTTTCGTCTGATGGAAACACTGATGTGGTAACGCCAAGCTCCGCGCCCATATTTGTTATTGTGGAACGCTCAGGAACGCTGAGCGTCTCCACCGCTTCGCCTCCGTACTCTATCATCACATTGGTATTGCCCTTTGTACCGAGGATCTCTAAAAGCGCAAGGATAACATCTTTTGCCGATACCCAGGGGCGCAGTCTCCCTGTCAGCTCAACTTTTATAACTTTGGGATATGTCAAATAGAAAGGCCCCCCGCCCATCGCTACCGCAACATCAAGTCCGCCAGCGCCTATCGCGATCATCCCAATCCCGCCGCCGGTCGGCGTATGGGAATCGCTTCCAAGAAGCGTCTTGCCCGGTTTACCGAATCTTTCAAGATGCACCTGATGACAAATACCATTGCCCGGTTTTGAAAACAGAATGCCGTATTTGGCCGCTACAGTTTCAAGATATTTATGATCGTCGGCGTTTTCAAACCCCTCCTGTATCGTGTTGTGATCTACATAAGAGACAGATACCTCAGTCTTAACCCGGTTAAACCCAAGCGCCTCAAACTGTAAACAGGCCATTGTGCCGGTTGCATCTTGCGTGAGAGTCTGGTCGATACGTATCCCCACAGCGTTTCCAGCCTCAGGAGTGCCGGTTACAATATGTGCATCAAGAATTTTTTGTACGATATTCTTAGGCGTTGACATTCAATACCTGCCTTTTGGTGATGGAGAATAACCTGTCATAATACAGATATACAAAATAAAATATTGCACCATTAAAAACAAATCCCAACGCCCCAAAGGGGCATAATCCATCAACCCCGGACACCGCCCGGGGCTCCGGCAAACGCCCATAAGCTCCGTCATACACCTCGCCCACCATCCCCGGCAAGCGCCTATCTGACGCCAATCATCAACGACACACGCTCACGCTTGCCGTCACCGATGATCACACCCTTCACCAAATACGTCCCTTCGGATACGGTACGGCCTCTGCGGTCTGTTAAATCCCATGATCCGATGATCCGGCGGTATTCGGCGGATCCGGTTGTAGTAGAGACAAGGCATGCCTTGTCTCTACGGCTGCGGTTGATATCATCGTTGATATTGATTTTGTTGACGACGTTACCCGACGCGTCATAAATTGTCAACGTCCCGCGGATGGCGGGGGGATTACGGGCACCCGCGAGGGGTGCCCCTACGAAAAAATTCACCGCGCCCGATGACCTGCATACGGGATTGGGACCGATTGATAAACCGTTTGCTGACACGCCGGACAATACGGCAATGGCGGTATTGTCATCAACAACGGGAATGGTTCTGTTCGGCGATAACACCGCGGTCTGTTGGTCCGGCACAAACGCCGCATCAATGCTCAGCTCAAGATCAAACCATATATCCGAACTGGCCGACGCGTTCTGCCCTACCAAGCATGTAATAACATTTGCACCGGGCTTAAGCGCGCTCTTCAGATTCGTAAGACTCGCCGCGTCTAAAAGAATCACCGCAGGATCCGAGCCGACATTGGGGAAACCGGTCTCCCTGTTACTGTAATCGCTGTTGATATTAAAAGGTCTTGTCGTCGCGTTTGTGTTGTATCCTGTGTACGCCGCCCAGTTTATGGGCGCACCGATCACAACATTAGACGCTCCGTTAGCTATATTATCACCGCCCGTACCGCCCGCGTTGTAACGATATACCTCAATACCGTTGATGTAGATTATGAGAGCGTCATCAATCCTGTGCGAGCCTGCCGCGTTCAAAACATCATCTACAACAATATCATTGGGCAGTGAAAACGCTTTTTTGAAATAGAACCACGTATGGCGGGCGGATGTTGTTCCGGCCTGCGCCGCTCCCGGACCATCGGCAAGTGTAGTTGCAAGCGTGAGCTGGGCGCTGCTCATGGCGGTACCATAACCAACGGCTGTGGGACTAAGCGTCCAGCCGGTAAGCGCGCTCATATTAAAAGCTTCAGGATGAAACTCCGCGTTTGTTCTGCCGTAATGGTAATAGCTGTCGCCAAACTCTGAAGCGATCACCGTGAATGTCTCTCTTTTAACCGTCACAGAGATTGTAACTGACAAAGGGATATTATTACTGTTTGTAACACCGGGCGGCAGTGCGAAAGTCCCACCCACCGTAAAGGTCTGCGCAATCTTAAGTAAGGGGTCATACGATGCGGCCGCAACATTCCAGCTGACGGGAACATTAATATTCTGACCGGCGGCAGTCCTTATAACTGCCGCAGCGGGCAGTCCCAAGGCCATAGCTGTTTTCGCCGTGCCGTTATTGAGACCGGTTACCGCGGCGGGCTGTGTCACGCTTGAAAGATTACTGATGCGGCGAACGCCGAACGGCTGAAGATACACGATACCGTTATTACTCTTAAGCTGCGCGCGGACGTAACTGTTCACACTGCTCAAATAGTTGTTAAGATTTATTGACGCCGTTGTACCGGTGACATTGCTTGACAAAATTTTCACACCGTCTGCGATCCAGTCAACAGATGTGAAATCCCTGCCTGTTATGGTGATAGTGGCGCCGCTCACCGTAACGTTGGTAACGCCGGGAAGAGTTCTGCTAAGCCAGTGCGCATCAGTTGCCCGTCCGCTCCAGTGAGAAACTACGTTAATGCGTTCGCGCCTGTCAACATGACTGACGGCATAAAACGTACCATTTCTCATAGCGTTTAAGGCCGCCGCCTGTGTCAACTCCGGCATGAGCATTATATTATAGGCGAATCCGCTGGCGTGCGTGCTGTGAGCGTCATCTGTAGAAAATCCCCAAACATTGCGGCCCGCGGGCATTGTCTGCTTCAGGATATTATCCCATAGAATTCTGTCGGTGCGGGAATCGGCGTCAAATTTATTCATAATTTCCATGCCCACACAGGATTCATACGCCATCAAGAGGTCAACATATTTTTTGATGTAAAGCGGGTTGTTTGAATTAGCTATACCTATCAGGGAGTCTGAATTCCGCCCGTCGGTCTCTCTGCCGGGGTGATTTATGTAGCTGATTCCGCCGAGTTCCTGAGCGCGGGCGATAACGTGTTCTATTGTTCTGGTGTGCAGAGGCAGATTATGGAAGTCAGCGTTATAGGTGTTTATATGAGCGCCGGTAAATGGAGCCTCATCGTGAAAAGTAGTATGTTCAATTGTGTTGGCGATATTTATCATACCCGGTCTGCCGCCCCGCCCGTCACCCCGCTCCATAGCGGCACGTCTCGCGGATGTGAGCGGAACTTTGGGTTCGTTGGTGTATTCAGTCCTCGTGTTAATGGGACCGTCCCAATCAGTAGACAAAAAATCATGTTCCGTAAAAGCAACGATATGGAAACCTTTAGCGTAGTGATCCTCAAGCATAGCCGCTCTCGTATCATCACCGTCGGAGTCTGTAGAGTGGGCATGAAGCTGCGCCTTATACTGTCCCCAAGCGCCCGCCCCCGTCCCCCCATTGACACCGGCATATGGATTCTCAATAATAATACTCTGCGCCGAAGCTGCCCGCGCGAAAATAAAAAACATCGCTATCAAGAGTATCATTCCAACTATCGTCTGCCATTTAATTGGTGATTTGGATTTTTTCGATGAGAACTCTTTTGAGCGCAGCTCCTCATACTCGCTCTCATCCATATCCGGCAAACCTAACCCGTCAAGATAAGTCTTATCCGACCAGCCGGTTCTATCATCACTGCCGCAATCGGGGCAGGCGCGCGCACCGCCTGCCACCTGTCCTCCGCAGCACGGGCATATAAAATAGGAATTGTCTCTCATTTTATCCCCCTTTAGCGGGGACGGAGTTGCGTTTGACGCCTCAATTGCCGATTCTCTTTACAGCTGATTAGCGCAATTAATGCAACTCCGTCCCCAAAATAATATATTTTATATTATATCATATTAGTTGATATGACGCTATTATTTAATTGAATTTGTAAACTTTACGGATTTTTTATAAATGAACAACTCTACTGCAGGACTTCTCCTGCACTCCGTCGATGAAAAACCAAGGCTGAGTATGTCATCATACTCAAAGGAGAGATTTAGAGCGTTTCTTGATTATTTGGAAAATAATAATATCGAATCGGTGACTGTTGGTCAACATAATAGTTGTCAGTTTTCAGTTGTCGGTTTTCAGCAAAACAAAGAGCTGAACAACGTTGAAAATGGTGATCGTCATAAAAAAATTGCGATAACGTTTGATGATGGTTTGCAAAGTTTTTATGATAACGCTTTTCCACTGCTTGAAGAGAAAAATATTAAATCGACAATATTCCCTGTTGCCGGGTTAGTTGGAAAGACCGGCGGATGGGATGTGATGGGACGTACGTCACACATGAGCGCAGCGATGCTTAGGGAAATCGCGATGAAAGGTCATGAAATAGGAAGCCATTCACTAACGCACGCTAATCTTGTCTGGCTTGGGGATGATGATCTCAAAAAGGAGCTCTGCGGCTCTAAAGCGATACTTGAGGATATCACCGGTATCCCCGTAAGAAGCATATCATTCCCGTTTGGCAGTTGGAACAAACGCGTTTGGGAGATGGCAAAATCTGTCGGATACGAGTACGCAGCCGCCTATCGGGGACATCGCCGTGTATCACCAGAAATACTGCCTGTGCTTGGGGTTTACCGATTTGATTCTGTAAGCGATATTGTTGACCGCATGTCGCCATCGCCGTCACTATCTAAAATATTAGCGCGGATAATGTCGCATTTTTCCAAAGGGTCGCCGCTTGTGAAATTCAGAAAAGAGTATGTCCGGTTTCCGTGGTGACCTATTCGTCTAAAAGAATTACCGACCGCGCCTCAAATCCAGCCAAAACCCTCACCGTCTCAAATTTTACACGCTGACCCTCATCCAAAATCTTGTATCCATCACCAATCAACGACTTATGTGATACTTTCACAAGGACACCATCATCACCGCGTATATTGCCTGTTCCGCTTATGTCGTTGAACAATATGACGGTACCTGTTGGCATTTTTTTCCTGTTTGTTGATTTATCTGTCAATAGAAGCGGGCGGCCGCAAGGGTCGCCCCTACGGGGGCCGTCAATGAATCATCCCAATATTTTCACAATGTTTTCTGTATACGGCGGCTTAATAACGCCCTTTTCCGTGATGATCGCCGTGATCAATTTTGACGGCGTAACATCAAACGACGGATTGAAAACCTCTGCCTTGTCTGGCACCGTCTTCTTCTCACCCCAAAACGCGACCTCTTCCCTGCCCCGCTCTTCTATTGGGATTTTTGTACCGTCAGGGATTGACAGATCGAATGTTGATGACGGCGCGGCTACGTAGAATGGAACGTTATGCGCAGCTGCGATAAGCGCCAATCCATAAGTGCCGATCTTATTTGCGGTATCACCGTTAGCCGCAATTCGATCAGCACCTACAATACATGCTTTTACTTGACCTGTTGCCATAACTGCCGCAGACATATTATCGCAGATAACTGTTACCGGTATCCCCGCCTCACTAAGCTCTAACGCGGTGATACGCGCTCCCTGCAGTAAGGGTCTTGTCTCGTCCGCGAAAACTTTAAAGGTTACGCCCTTTTCCTGACCAACATAAATCGGCGCAAGCGCTGTTCCAAACTCACTTGTCGCAAGTCCGCCCGCATTGCAGTGTGTGAGGATGCACGGTTTATCCTTAAGCAGCTCAAACCCGCGCTCGCCAATCGCTCTGCACATCTTACGGTCTTCATCAAGGATACGGTGAGCCTCATCCAGCATTAACTTTTTTAATGTGTTGACATCACCGGCGCCGGCGCTGTTATCATGAGTAAACTTCTTTATCCTGTTGATAGCCCAAAACAGATTGACCGCGGTAGGTCTTGCGGTTGACAGATACGCGGCGCGTTCATCTGCGTAATTTAAAAATGCGGTGATATCGCCCTCATCCCCGCCAAAATCCCGCACGCCGAGATAAAGCCCGTAAGCCGCGGCGATGCCGATAGCCGGCGCGCCGCGAACCTGCAAGACTTTTATTGCGTGATACATCGCATCAAGATTATCCGCGTAAATGTACCGTATCTCTTCAGGCAAAAGCGTTTGATCAATTAACCGCACGCACTCTTTGCTGTCACTCCATCCGATTGTCTTTAACCGTTTCATTTGTGATCTTTATCCTTGTGATTAATGCTGTATTATTAAATTTCCCCGGATTTTAACCTGGGGCCGCAGATCACCCCGGGTTTTAACCTGGGGCCGCAGATCACCCCGGGTTAAAACCCGGGGCTACAGGTCTTGCACCCCTAAAGGGGTGCGGAAAAGTATAGGAGCAAACTTAGCCGGCAGATGCTGCCTGATGAGCTTCTATCACCTTTTTTGTCTGCTCCGCGGGGAGCTGTTCGTAGTGAGAGAAACTTTTTGAGTAAAAGCCTCTGCCCTGAGTCAGCGAGCGCAGTGTGCTTGAATAGCTCTGCACTTCTGATTCAGGCACTTTTGCCGTTATGTTTTCAAGTTTTCCAACCCGCTCCATACCGCCTATTTTGCCGCGTCTTGATGATAAATCACCCATGATATCCCCCGTGTATTCAGACGGAACGGATACCTTAAGATCAACAACCGGCTCTAAAAGAATCGGCGAAGCCATCTCAAAAGCCTTTTTGAAAACTTCGCGGCCGGCGATTTGGAAAGCTACGTCCTTTGAGTCTACCGGGTGTGTTTTTCCATCCACAAGCAAAACCTTTACGTCAACTATCGGAAAACCGGCCAAGATCCCCTCGTCAAGTTTCGACCGCACCCCTTTGTCAACACTTGGCCTGAGCGGCTGATCAATCACGCCGCCTACGATCTTGTCAACAAACTCATAACCGCCCCCGCGCGGCAACGGTTCGAGGTCAATAAACACTTTAGCAAACTGACCCGCCCCGCCGCTCTGCTTTTTATGCGTGTACTCCACATATTTTACCTGCCTTGTTACAGTCTCTCTGTAAGAGATTTTCGGCGCTTTGCGCTCCACCTCTACCTTGAAGCGGTTCTTCAAATTATCAAGGATAATCTCAAGCTGAATATCACCCATCGCGCTGAGGATCGACTGCCGGATATCCGCGTGATATTTATAGGTAAAACACTTATCCTCTTCGCCGAGTTTATTGATACCTACGGCGATTTTATCCTCGTCACCCTTTACTTTTGCGGTAATCGCTATACTTACAAGAGGTTCAGGGAATATAATCGGCGCGATTTTGTATTTGACCGATTTGTCAACAAGCGAATCATTTGTGTGCGTATCTTTAAGTTTAAGAAGCCCGGCGATGTCTCCCGCGCAAACTTCCGAAGTATCCGTTCTCTCCTTACCGCGCAGAAAATACATATTTCCGATTCTCTCAACGCTTCCCCGGCCCGCGTTTAGGAGTTCGTTTCCAGTTGCGATTTTACCGCCAAACACTCTTACCAGGTTAAGTTCGCCGAGGTGCTCTTCGGATATTGTCTTAAAGACAAAAGCCGCGGCTGGAGTGTCCGCGCCGCAGGCGGCCGTTTTCTCCTCATCATTTTCGATTGCTTCAATCTCCGTACGTGTTGACGCCGGCGGACAGAGGTTCACTATTTTTGTAAGGAGCTGATCAACGCCCATGTTATAGAGTCCGCTTCCCGCAAGCACCGGAAAAACCGATCCCGCAAGCACTCCCTTGGCAAGCCCATTGCGAAGATCTTCATCAGATAACTCACCATTTTCAAAATACTGGTTCATTAACTCTTCATCAGTCTCTGCGACAGATTCCATGAGCGAAAGGCGGAGCGTATCGACTATCTCTTTCATGTCTGAAGGGATATCGATCTTCTTTGGAGCTCCGTCCCCCTCCTTTACATATTCAAATGCTTCCTTGGCGACAAGATCGACAACGCCCTTAAACCCCGCGCCGCTTCCTATGGGAATAGTGAGCGCGGCGGCGGATGAACCGTAGTTCTCTCTTATTACACCAAGTACACGGTGAAAGTCGGCCGTCTCCTTATCCATACTGTTTACAAAGAAAACTCTCGCGATCTGTACCTCGTCTACATAGCGCGATACAAGCTCTGTGCCTACCTGAATCCCGTCAACCGCGTCAACAAGAATTACCGCGGTCTCCGTCACTTTAAGAGACGCGCGCGCCTCCCCAAGGTAGTCAAGAAATCCGGGCGTATCAAGGACGTTTATCTTAGCGTTATTCCACTCGCAGAATCCCAAATGAGTGGAGATTGTCATCTTGCGCTCTTTTTCGTCGGCTCTTGTGTCAAAGCTGCTTGAACCGGCGGCTACTTTACCCATTTTAGCGGTAGCTTTAGCGGTAAAACAGGCCGCTTCAAGAAGAGTGGTTTTTCCTACACCGCCATGAGAGATGAAACATACATTACGAATAGAAGCTGCGTCGTATTTCTTCATTGATCCTCCAATTATGTATATTGCCTGCGGTTAAAATGTGATAAACGTGCTGATTGCGCCGCTCTACCGCCATCTATTAAGATGATAAGATGATAGAACAGGCATTTACTTAAAATAATAGCAGGAAAGGCGTAATGGGTAGTGTTTTTTAACATCAGCAATTGTTTGCGGGTAAAAACGCTTTTTTGTGGATAAGGAAAACCAAGTTTATGAGCGTGCAGGCAGAAACGTTTAAATTACCGTTCTAAACCCAAAAAATAAAAGACATGTTAACATCAAAATCATTCAGTTATACCAATTCATTGATAAATTTTACACTGTGCCGCTAAGCAGCCTCACGGCCCGGCAGCAGGTATCAACGCAGAGAGTTGTTAAGCACTGACCGCGACACAGTCCATCTCCTCCGCGTTAGGCATGCTTTCCGCTTTCGACTTCAGCGCTGCCTCCGCCCATGCTGTTCTTAGAGATTCGAGATATGTCAGGATCTCTTCGATAGGAGCTTTATTATTGCTGATATTCGCGTCTACAGAGATAGTAAACATATAGCCGTACAGATTATACAGGTTCATGGCGATCTCGCCGCCGGCGTCAAGATTGAGCGCCTGCTGGAGCTCTTCGAGCGCGTCCTGAATTTTGTATACATGCTTTACACGCTCTTCAAGGAGTTTCCTGTCGTCAAACTTCTCAAGCGCAAGCCTTGCGTGCTTTATCGCTACGTCGTAAGTAACAAGAAGCAGCTTACCCTGATCGTTAGTATCAATCGGCGCGTTTCTGTAAGCACTGTATCCCTGTCTCATTTGAGAACCCCTCTCTGCTGTTTGTCCGCTTTGACCGCCTGTTTGTACCGAAACGCCCTCGTCCCTGAAGGCGTGACATTAAATTTATCGGATTCGCGCAGACGCGGCTTTAGGACTTTTTTAATTATACTGCATTACGGCATAAATCTACACTGCACCGCACGCAACTGCACGTAGGGCCGTGAGGTTGCTTAGCGGCACAGTGCAGATTTATGCCATGTACCAGTATAATTCAGCTGCTTCTCTCTTCAAGCGTGATATAGGGCCGCTGTCTTGATACACTTTTGTAAGCGGGACGCACAATTCTTCCCCCGCTCACTATCTCCTCTATACGGTGGGCCGACCAGCCCGCTATGCGGCTTATCGCAAATATCGGCGTATAAAGTTCTTTGGGGATATTAAGCATCTTGTAAACAAGCCCCGAATAGAGGTCTACATTTGCAGACATCACCTTCTCCACACCCTTTACCTTGGCAAAGACTTTGGGCGTAAGCAGTTCAATAGAGCGCAGCAGATTAAACTCATTCATAAACGTTTCCGACTTCGACTTGGCAAGCTCCTCCGCCTTTTGGCGCAAAATAACGGCGCGCGGATCGCTAAGAGTATACACCGCGTGTCCCATTCCATAAATAAGCCCCGAACGGTCGAACGCCTCCTTGCGGATGATTTTCGCAAGATAATCGGCAACCTCATTTTCATCGGCCCAATTCTTTACCCCCGCCATTATATCCTCAATCATAGCCGACACTTTTATATTGGCGCCGCCGTGCTTCGGCCCCTTAAGCGAACCCACCGCCGCGGCTATTGAGGAGTAGGTATCGGTATCGCTTGACGTAATAGCGTGGAGAGTAAAAGAACTGTTGTTGCCCCCGCCGTGCTCCGCGTGGAGCACAAGAGCCAAATCCAACACCTCCGCTTCAAGATCGGTAAATGATGAGTCGGGGCGGATCATGTGCAGAAAATTCTGAGCGGTGCTCAGACCGGGCTGCGGCTTATGAATAACAAGACTCTTTTTATCGTAAAAATGGCACTTCGCCTGATACCCGTAAGCAACCAATGTCGGAAAACGCGCTATCAGTTCAATACACTGACGCAGCACATTTTTTATCTTGATGCAATCGGGATTGCTGTCATAGGAATAGCAGGCGAGAACCGACCGAGCGAGGCTGTTCATAACGTCGGGCGAGGGCGACTTAAGGATCATATTGTCCATAAACCCGTCGGGAAGCTCCCGGCAGGCGTCGAGCATACCTCTGAAGTGCGTGATCTGCTCCGCGTTTGGAAGACTGCCGAAAAGAAGCAGATAAGCTACCTCGTTATAACCGAAACGCTTCTCTTTCTGAAACCCTTTTACAATATCCTCCACATCAATACCGCGGTATCTTAAATGCCCCTCAACCGGCATCTTTTCGCTTTCGTCAAGGACATAGCCATGTACGTCGCCGATGTTCGTGAGGCCGACAAGTACACCGGTGCCGTCTGCGTTGCGCAGTCCGCGCTTTACGTTATATTTGGTGTAGAGGCTTGATTCTATTGAGTTCTTTTGTACAGCGATATTGGTGAGATCGCCCAAATACTGCCGTTCGAATTCCGTTTCTTCTCTTTCGCTTGTGTTCATACGCCGCGTCTTCTTCCGGGAGCTGTAATGTGAGATAATGTAAGATAATCCTTAGACTATATAATATAATAATTTTTGAGCGGAAAATCATAATAAGAGATGAGATTTTTCTTAGTGCCGAGGGCTATTTGATTACGCCCCGTTGGGGCTGGGGATTACGGATCTCCTCAGCATGTCCCCTATTCGCAATTTCTCACTGCACCCGTCAAGGATAAAAAGACGGTTGGGGATTGCTCTCTCGCAGATTTTACCGTCGAGCTCTTCGATATGTTTAAATGTTAATTCATAGGGGGCGAGGCTGTTTTTTACGGGGAGGACATTCAGGGACTCATCATCGTGAAAACTGTTTTTGACGTCTATTACGGGACGGCCGTTTACAACAGCCTTTACTGTTGCAACAAGGCGGTAGCCGGCCTGAGCCTTTGAGGCGAAGAGGTCCTGTTTTACAGGTTCTCCCATGTAAAAACCGGTTGTGTAGGCTCTGTGATCAAGAGCCTCAAGCTCTTCGATCCACCATTTTTTCACTTTGTAATTTTGCGGATCAGCAATACATGAATGAATAGCTTCACGATATACCTTTATAACAGAAGCAGCATAGTGAGCGCTTTTGCTGCGTCCCTCAATTTTTAGCGATACTACCCCGCTCTCTATAATTTGCGGCAAGATCTCAATCGTACAGAGGTCTTTTGAGTTTAGAAGATAAACGCTCTCTTCCAATGATGATTCCTCGGCGATAAATCCATCATGGGAAAAATTTATTGTGGGATCATCAGGAGTAATTTTGTACTTTAACCGGCAAGGCTGAGAACAGTCGCCAAGATTCGGGTGTCTTGAGTTGAAATACGTTCCTAAAAGACAACGGCCTGAGACAGAGACGCACATCGCTCCGTGGACAAAACACTCCAATTCGGTTTCGGGCGGAATGTTATCACGGATTATCTTTATTTCCTCAAAAGACAATTCCCTCGAAAGAATAATCCGTTTCGCTCCGAGCGAAGCCCAGCCCCTACACGCGAGAGGGTT
>WRCH01000051.1 GCA_009784115.1 Chitinispirillia bacterium | reverse complement strand
GCAGCATATCGTCAATAAAAAAACCGGCGTCAGCTTTAGCTACCTTTACTTTACTGTAATGATTAGGAAAAAGCACCGCGAGAATATCATCAAGCACTTCGTAAATTTCATTTCTTCCGGCCAGATCAAGCCCATCGTCAATCTCTTCATCAGAGCCGGCATACATCTCCCGTTCGAGCTTATCGGCGATCTGCGGAAGCTTATCGTTCATCCACTTTGTAAATTCCATTTAACCGGAGTCCTCTGCTTAAATTAGAGGGCAGCCGCAAGGGCAGCCCTTACAATAACTAATAGGACGTTGATTCGTAAACATATTTTATCCACTGAGTAAAGAACTCCGTACGGTGTGATCTCCACATGTTAACGGGATTTTTCAGATCAAGATTAAGCGGCGCCGCTATATCGCTTCTCCCCTTTGCCACATCGCGGTTATATTCATCTATAAGACGCTGAGGCTCATATTCAGGATGTCCGAGATGAATTAAAAAACGGCTGTCGGCGCTCTCAAAAATCACGTAACCCGCACCCTTGGCGTCGGCCAAAAGTTTTACTTTACCTTGATTCTGAGCTTCCTCAAGCGCACTGTCATCTATCCCTGAATGACGGCTTTGAGCGCACCAGAAAATATCATCCATCTCGCCTGTAACAGGATGCTCACGATTCAGGTTATAAGTTTCATATACTCCAAAAATTTTCTTATCGTAAACCGTTTTGTCAATCCCTAAAAATTTAGCAAGCGCTAATCCACCCCAGCATATTCCAAGGGTAGACGGAATATTATTACGCGCATATTTTAGGATGCGCTTAATCTCCTCCCAGTAAACCACCTCTTCAAACGGTATCTCCTCCACAGGCGCTCCCGTCACAATGAGTCCGTCAAGATGCGATTTATCAACCGCTTCCTCAAAGGAAACGTAGAGCTTATCAAGATGCGACTGATCGCTGCTTGAATACTTGTGGCTTTTCAGACGAATCCAAACAGGCTCTATCTGCATAACCGATCTGCCTAAAGGGTGCAGAAGGCTATACTCGTAAGTCTCCGCCTTGGGCATAATATTGAGAATACCTATCCGTAAAGCGCGAATATCCTGCTTAACCGCGTCATCGTGAGAGATACACTGAACCTTACTGCTCTCAAGAGCGCCAATTCCGTGATAATCCTTAGGCACAACAATGGTCATTTTAGCAAAACCTCTATCTACATAAAATCCGAAAATGTAAAACTGCCGATAATAAACAGTACCTATAAAAATAATACATATAACTATAGAAAGATAAAAATAATAAATATTACGGGATGATGGGGGAAAATTGTCAACTGATTTATCCGCCGCTCCATTTAAAACGGTATATTTTTTGCAACAGATTTGTGGATTTTACCGAAACATATACCCCAATTTAGTGTGCTAAAACTGCGCAGATGTTGTTGGCTTCTCACCTTTACGCACAAGCGCAACCGCTTCAGCCTTGAACTCCTTGCTGTACTCACGCCTTAATGTTTTCTTACCCATTACTTTAACCCCATGTCATTAAACAATGATTTTATAAATTTTACTATAAGGCTTAACACATTGTCTACACTTAGGGGCAAGAATCACAATAATATACAACATATATTTGGAAAAACAGTAAAGATAACGTATTTTTCTAAGATATTTAATTTTTTACATTGACGCTGTATTTAAGGAGCGTAAGTTAGTTGACGACATTTTTGTATGGCACCATAGGTCTCTTATTATGCGTCTGTGCGGTGCAGTTTATTATTATTATCACTATTCTCAAAAAACGCGATAAAAGCATTGCCGCTTTACAGGAATCTGAAGTAACGATCTGCACCGTTGAAGAGACTATCTCAATAGCTGAAGAAGACGCGCAGCAGAAAAAGCAGATTGCGGAAGCGCAAGCTCATGAAAATCCAGGCGTTGAGATAACAGAAGAGCTTGCCGCAGATTCGGATCCTTTGGAGCCGCAGGAGATTCTGCCTGATATTGCGCAGGAAAAGTCCGCAATAATAGAGGACATTGCAGATACAAAACCGATGGCGGAGCCGGAACCGCAAAAACCATTATCACCATTTGAAAACGCGAAAATTTTAGTTTGTGAAGATCACGAACAAAACAGAGAAGTAATAGGCGGTATGTTTCGTGAGCTTGGTATAGAGCCGCAGTTTGCTGTAAACGGCGCGGAGTGTATTGATGTTTTAGACAGCGGCAAAATGTTTGACATAATTTTCATGGATTTACATATGCCTGTTATGGACGGATACGAAGCTGCGCGCGGAATCCGTTCAAACAGAAAATTTGATTCTGTCCCGATAATAAGCATGCCTTCTAATATGATAAAAGAAGTGGTAAATAAATGCTTTGAAACAGGAATGAATGACCGTATAGCAAAACCTGTCGAGTTTGACAGATTAGAATACATGCTGGCGAAGTGGCTGCCCGAAGAGAGAAAATTATCAATGTAATATAAATGCGCAAAGAAGGAGGAACCGGTGGGAATCGAAATACCTGCTCGTTTTAAAGGCAAAGAGGCGTTATACGAAAAGTTAATTAATATGTTTATTAAGGATCTGCCGCAAGAGTGGAGCTCTTACGGCGATTTTATTGCAGATATGGAGAACGCAAAAGCGTTTGTCCATAAAACCAAAGGGACTTCGGGCAATCTTGACTCAAAAGAGATTTACGAAGCGGCTGTAGAGTTTGAAAAATCACTGCGCGACGGTGCGCCTCAGGAGGAGCTTTATAACAATTTTGTCGCAGCTTGCGACGCGGTCAAAAAGTCAATTTATTGAAGACACAATTAAATGGGCCGCATCGCCCTCAGACTGCGCTGCAGCCGTGAGGTTGCTTAGCGGCACAGTGCAGACGCGCGCCGAACTATCAGACCGCATACATAGCCCTGAGTTCCGACATTTTTTTTGTAAAAAAATTCCAGTCAAAAAGCGGCCCCGGGTCTGTTTTGGCAACTTTGCGCAACCCCTGCGTTACCGCTCTCTCTCCGGCTATTTGATCGTGGCCGACGTAGCGCATCTCTGTACCGTAGCGTTGTTCGATATTAATACATAGACTGCAAAGCGACTTGTATTGAAAACCGGTAAACCAGCTGCTTTCTGTGCCGGTAAGTTCGATACCTATAGAAAACTCGTTGACCCCTGTGCGGTTATCGGGATCGGGCATTATACTTGGGCCGCAGTGCCACGCTTTTTTATCTTCGGGGACAAGGCACAAAACTTTTCCAGTGCGGTTTATAAGGTAATGGCTGCTCACACCGTAATCGCAGAATATTCCAAGCAGTAAATCTAAATCGTATAAACGTTTTGGATTTATAGCAGCGGCGCTCATGTAATGAACAACTACCGTATCAATACGCCCGTGAGTGCGCTCTTCCCAAAGATGTTCTTTGCCCAGGTCGGTAATCATTTCGCCAAGCGTAGTGCCGCCGATAGCAGTATTGTTTTGGCTGTCAAGAAAACAATTGTGAGGTTTCATGTATTAATTTGAATCCTAATAGTTAGATAGTCACATGAAAATAATATATGGCAATGAGAGCCTATCAGGTATTTCAGAAATGGTATTTTATCTAATGATAAATGATAAAGGGCCGCCTCATTATTGAGACGACCCCTTTACATTAGAGTGTGCTTACGTTAATTGAAATTGATCTATTTAACGCATATCATTAACGACACACGCTCTTTTTTACCGTCGATAGTGATCACACCCCTCACCAAATATGTACCCTCTGATACCGGACGGCCTTTTGCGTTTTTCAAATCCCATGATCCAATGATGCGTCTTGATTCATCGGCATCGGAAAGCGGGCGACCGCGAGGGTCACTCCTACGGTCGGATATGGCGATTTTGTTGACCACATTACCCGATGCGTCGTAAATTGTTAATATCGTGTTGTCAATACGCCTGCCCTGACGGAAAATATCAACCTTGCCTGACGATCTCGCCACGGGATTTGGGCCGGCAGTAAACTCTCCTGTCAATACATCAACAGGCGCAATATCTTTATCAGCATCGCCGGGGACAGTCCTGTTTGACGATGACGCAGCTTGGTTAACACCAAACGATAATGTTTGTTGTTGAAATTCGCATCCATCGCGTTCACCCTTGTTGCAAGAAACGCCAGCTGCTCCGCCTCAGTTATTATGTAAGGACTCGCGCCCGTCCCCGCACCAGCCATAAGAGGTTGTTTTTCGCTATTTTGAGTGGGTTTGTTCCTGTTCTTTCCCGCGCCCCTTTAGGGGAGCGAAGAGTGTAGCGGCGGGTTTCAACCCGTCGCGTTGTGTGCGTGACACGTTGTGTGCAGGAGTGCAGGAGTGCAGGAGTGCAGGAGTGTGCGCGTGGGAGTCCGACGTGTGGGAGCCGCAGAACTGCTCTGCAGAGAGAGGAGAGGTAGGTGCGGCGCTTCGCGTCGTCCGGGGGCTAAAGCCCCCGATTACACTCTGTCACCCCTAAAGGGGTGCGGATTTCGGATAAGGAAGATAAGCGCGCTACCCCCACGAAAGCAGCGAAGACCCAAATATTTCCTTACTATCAATTTGGCATTATTCCAAGCCATTTTGTAATTTTCATACATGAATACAAATCCAAAAGCAGTTCTTATTACCGGAGCCTCAGGCAGAATCGGTTTTCATCTCGCAAAAGAGAGTCTTGATATGGGCTTTCATGTGGTGCTGCATTACAGAAGCTCGCCGCAGCCTGCGCTCTCTATTTTCAAGGATGACGGCCGTGTCACTTTTTTACAGGCGGAACTCACGGAGTCGCCTGAAAATTTTATGGAAGAGGTTTTTAAGCTGCCTCTTAATATTGAGGGACTTGTCAACAACGCCTCTGTTTTTCATAAAGGTAATTTAACAGACATTGATAATTTTAATAATATGATCTCTGTAAATGTGATGGTTCCGCTCAGACTGTCTGCCGAGTTTACAAAGATGTGCCGAAACGGTTGGATAATAAATATGACCGACGCCCGCACTAAACCAACGAATAAAAACTATACAAACTACCGTTTGTCAAAAATGATTCTTGACAAAATCACCGAACAGCTCGCTTTTTTATACGCTCCGGCGATAAGGGTAAACGCGATCGCTCCGGGGGCGATATTGGCGGGTGAAAATGACGGTGTTGACGGGTTCGCTAAGCTTGCAAAAAATATCCCGCTTGGCAAAACGGGCGACGTTAGCTATATCCGGCAGACGTACAGATTCTTGATTGAAAATAATTATATAACCGGCTGTGTGATTCCTGTGGACGGCGGCTGGCATTTGTGCGGGTGAATTTGTATTTCCAGCGCCCCTTTAGGGGAGCGAAGCATGTAACGGCGGGTTTTAACCCGCCGTGATTTACGCAATAATCTTACTGACAGGGTACTCAACAATCCCCGAAGCACCGGCTCTTTTTAAAAGCGGTATGACATGCTTTGTCTGCTGAAAAGGCAGAATCGTCTCAACTGCGCACCAGCCTGAGTTTGACAATTGCGAGACAGTTGGATTATTAAGCGCGGGCAGAATTTTTATAATATGCTCAAGGTTTTTCTCTTCGACATTACATTTTAATCCTACATAATTCTCCGCGTCAAGAGTTCCAAGAAGAAGCATCTTCAAGTTTTCAAGTTTGCCGCGCTTCTCCTCATCAGCCCATGAGTTTTTGTTGGCGACGATCACAGTGCAGGTTTCCATTAGAACATCAATAATGCGTAATCTGTTTGCTCTCAGTGACGACCCTGTCTCTGTAATGTCAACAATAGCATCAGCAAGACGCGGCGGTTTGGCCTCTGTTGCGCCCCATGAAAACTCTACGGAGATGTCAACATTTTTAGACGCGAAATAGCGTTTTGTGGTGCCGACTAATTCTGTTGCTATACGCTTGCCGTTTAAGTCGGTTGCTTGCTGAAAAGGACTGTCTTCAGGAACAGCAAGCACCCATTTACATTTTTTTCTTGATACTTTGCTGTAATGCAGTTCTGTGACTTCGATTACATCAGCTTCATTTTCAGCAACCCAGTCCTGACCTGTTATCCCCGCGTCAATTATCCCCTGCTGAACGTAGCGGGGAATCTCCTGAGGACGCATGACGATGAGATCAAGTTCAGGGTCATCACAGGCCGGATAGTAGGAACGGCTGCTGCGCGCGATGTGAATGCCGGCCTTGTTGAAAAGGCCGACAGTTGATTCTTCAAGACTTCCCTTTGGTATACCGAGTGAGAGTTTCATCTTAAGCGCACACCTTCTCTTTGAAAGCCTTTGTAAGCTGCGGGAGGATCTCAAGAGCGTCGCCCACAATACCCAAGTTTGCGATCTGAAAAATATCGGCAGCGGGGTCTTTATTGATTGCGATGATAAAATCTGATGACTGCATCCCTGCCATGTGCTGGACAGAGCCCGAAATTCCGCAGGCGATATAGAGTTTTGGACAGACGGTTTTTCCTGTTTGTCCGACTTGATGAGAGTAGGGGATCCATTCGCTGTCAACAGCGGCGCGGCTTGCTCCTACCGCTCCGCCAAGCGCTTGCGCAAGGTCGCGGATAAGTGAGAAGTTCTCAGCGCTGCCCATACCGCGTCCGCCGGAAACGATAATATCCGCTTCCGCGATATTGACGGTTGACTCTATTTCCTTAACAATATCAAGTATCTTTGTACGCTCGTTGATCTTTGCGATTCTTGCGGCGTCTACGGTTATTACCGTCACCTCGCCGCTGCGGTTTTCATCGCGCGCGGCCGCTTTCATTACCTTATGACGGACAGTAGCGATTTGGGGCCTGTGGTGCGGAGCGATAATTGTCGCCATAAGATTTCCGCCAAACGCGGGACGGGTGCCAAGAAGCAGTCTGCGCTCTGTGTCAACCTCAAGTTTTGTACAGTCCGCCGTAAGACCGCCCCAAACGCGCGCCGCGATTTTTGGAACAAATGAGCGGCCGACCGCCGTTGCACCGGCTAACAGTATTGAGGGTTTGTCTTTTTCAATAAAATCACATACAAGCGCAGTGTAGGTATCATCCCTAAACTGAACTAATTCCGGTGAGTCAAAGTAGACGACCTTGTCCGCACCGTATTTCACAAGATCAGCCGCTACGTCGTTCATATTTGAGCCAAGAAGCACAGCGACAAGTTTCTCGGAAAGATCATTCGCAAGTTTTCTCCCCTCGCCAAGCATCTCATAAGAGACGCCGGCAACTTTTCCCTCATGCTGTTCAATAAAAACGGCTACGTTTTTATAATCATTAACGTCAGCCTTGGCGCTTGACTCTTTCGTGATAGTTATCGCGCCGAATTTTTTACACGCCTCAACGCAGGCGGAGCACATGCTGCATTTCGCCATGTCAATAACCGCTTTTTTATCCTTGATCGTAATTGCGTCTAACCCGCACGCTTTTACGCAGAGGCTGCATCCTACACATTTTTCTAAACAGACATTTATACCCATTTTTTAGTTTCTCCTCTTATTATTTCACAACGCCAAGGTTCTGAATTACAGACGCGGCCTTTTGAACTAATTCCGCCGTATCGCCGCTGATTTTTTCACCGCCGCTTTTTCTCTCAGGCACAAATGAACGAAGCACCTGAGTAGGACTGCCCTTAAGCCCGATACGCTCAGGGTTTACATCCATGTTTGCGGTGTCTATTTTAGTGATAACCGCGCTTTTCGCTTTCATCTTACCCTTAAGCGAAGCCATGCGCGGGGTGTTTATCTCTTTTACCACGGTGATGAGAGCAGGAAGCGCCATCTCAACAACGTCATAACCCTCTTCCATAAGCCTGTGTACTTTTACAGAATTCTCGCTGATCTCCTCAACCTTTTTCACCCATGCGACAAAGGGCATATCAAGCATCTCAGCTATGCCGGGGCCTACCTGTGCGGTATCGCCGTCAATAGCCTGTTTGCCGCAGATAATCAAATCAATCTTACCCAATGTTTTGATCGCACTTGACAATGTGTAGGATGTAGCCCAAGTGTCGGAACCGGCAAACGCTCTGTCTGAAACGAGATAACCTTCATCTGCGCCCATAGATATAGCAGTACGAAGCACCGCGTCAGCCTGCGGTGGCCCCATTGTTATCACTTTTACTGTACCGCCCACTTTTTCTTTTATCCTTATAGCCTCTTCAATAGCGTACTCGTCAAATGGATTTACTACCGCTTCCACCCCGTCGCGGATAAGCGTACCGGTCTCAGGATTAATTTTAACCTGAGTAGTTCCGGGCACCTGTTTGATACAAACCACAATATTCACTGTGCGTTCCCCTCTCTTTACTGAAACTGAATTTATATGATAAATTATTGCAGTCAAATATAATATAAAGATGCTAATATAGTAATTGAGAGATTTTAATGCAAGTTTTTTCATTGTGATTATTGTGATTATTTGATATTATTACCATCCCCGAACCTGCAGCGTCAAAACGTTTCAGCGGTAAATTTGTGGTGCGTGTTACCCCCGGCATACACAAGAAGCTCACTTTTGAAGCTGCGGAGTCAGGGGTAAGTCTAACCGTCTTGTAAGCGATAAACTTTCTCAATAGCCATACGCAGGCACAATCGCAGTTAAAACAGTTAAAAAAATTGGAAATATATCACAGTCATTCATTATATTTATACTGGTGTACGGCATAATTTAACACTGCACCGCACGCAGGGCCGTGAGGCTGCTTAGCGGCACAGTGTTAAATTATGCCGTTATGGCAGTATAATACATTGTATAGTGTTACATATCTTATAGCGGAGCGGATGGATGTCCGAATTTTTCAGGCAGCTGATAGTTCAGCTTTCTGCGGTATGGCAGAAATTATCGTTTCAACAGAAACTTGTTACCTCGGCTCTTATTGGATTTACGCTTCTTGGCCTCGTAGGTCTTTTGGTGTTTGCGAACACTGCGGGCTCAGGCGGCGGGGGCGGCGGTTCGCCGGGCTCAACCAAGGGGATGCGTCCGCTCTATACCAATTTGGAGCTTGAAGAGGCGTCGCAAATCACCCAGCAGCTTCAAAAGGGCAATTACAAATACAAACTCGAGAATAACGGCCGTGATATTCACGTACAGGCCAAACAGCTTTACGAGATCCGCATGGCGCTTGCGCGCGAGGGGCTGCCCCGCAGACGCGGCATTGGGTACGAACTGCTTGACAGGACTAATTTAGGTCAGACCGATCAGCTTCAAAGGCTGAACGCGAGGCGCGCTCTTGAGGGCGAGCTGCAGCGTACGATTGAAGACCTTGACGAAGTAAACACAGCGAGAGTTCACATTGTAATACCTGAACATACTATCTTCCTTGACCAGCAGGAAGACTCCAAAGCCACGGTGGTACTGCGCACGATTACAGGGCGTACTCTCAACAGAGATCAGATCAGAGGTATCACCCACCTTGTCGCGTCAAGCGTTCAGGGGCTCAAACCGCAGAATATTTCTATTGTTGATGTTGATGGAAAACTGCTTTCAAATCCCTTTCAAGGCGACGAGCTTGCGATGACCTCTTCCACCAACATGGAACTAAAGCAAAACGTAGAGCGCTCGCTTGAGATTAAAACCAGTCAGATGCTCGCGACGGTGTTCGGACACGCAAAGTCTCAGGTTAAAGTAGCGGCAGATCTTGATTTCGACAAAGTAGAGAGAACCGTTGAGAGTTTCGACCCTGAAAGCCGTGTTATCCGCTCTGAGGAGCGCTCTGAGGAGAACACCAAAAACGCTCCTGACGGCGACCATAACCGTGAGCGTTCGCTTACTAATTATGAAATAGACCGGACTGTTGAGCGGACTGTTCAGCAGATTGGGGCTTTAAGAAGACTTACGGTTTCGGTGGTTATTGACGGACGGTATGATGTTGTTACCGAGGGCAAAACGAGAAGAAGAGTGTTTATAGACCGCACGCCGGATGAACTGCAAAAAATTGAAGATCTTGTCAAAAACGCGGTTGGTTACGATCTTGCCCGCGGAGATCAGATTGTTGTAGCGTCGCTCCAGTTTGACAACTCATTTTTGGATGATGAGCAGGAGAGAATTCTTAGAGAAGAGGCGAGAGCCAATCAGATGCTTATCATAAAGATAATACTGGCGGTTTTTGTGGGAGTAGTGTTCCTGCTTTTAGTTCGCTCTATCGCAAAGACGGTATCGGAAGCGATGAATCCGGAATTGCCCAAACTTGAGGAGCTTGGCCTTGAAATCTCAGAAGAGGAAGAGATATCGGAGGATCGCGCGCGCGCTCAGGAGCTGTTAGAGAAGGTAGAGGTTATGACCAACATGACGCCTATAAACACCGCCGCTATCATTCGTCAATGGCTTACTCAAACGTCTACGCAGGGCAGTAAGAAGAAGTAAGAAACTAATAAAATAAGGAAACCAAAGAGGATGCCTCAAACAAAGCCAAAAGCTAAAGACGGCGAACAGATGATAGGCGGGCCGCCGGCGCCCAAGAGCCGTACTGTTAACACCGCTAACATTCCCGGTCCGGTTAAGGCCGCTATTGTTATGGTAGCGCTCGGGCCTGAGGCTTCCGGTAAGGTATTTCAGATTCTTGAAGAGCCTGAAGTTGAGCACCTTTCTACGGAAATCGCCCGTCTTGACAACATCTCCTCAGAAGTGCGCGAAGCGGTTCTCCAGGAGTTTCACGACCTTGCTATGGCGCATCAGTACATCTCTCAGGGCGGTATGGAATACGCGCGTACAGTGCTTGAGAATGCTCTCGGGCCAAAGCGCGCGAGTGAGATTCTTGAAAAAGTTCAGCAGAAGATCCGTACAACCGGTTTTAACCTGCTTGAAAATATCGATCCCAAACAGCTTGTTAACTATATACAAAAAGAGCACCCGCAGACAATCGCGCTTCTGCTTGCGCATATGGAACCGGCCAACGCCGCTCCCATCGTGAGCGCGCTGCCTCAGGAGGTGCAGATTGACGTTGCCACGCGTATCGCGACAATGGAGAGTATCTCGCCTGAAACGCTTTCGCAGATTGAGGTTGTTCTCGTCTCGCAGATTAAATCACTCTTCGGCGGAGACGTATCTGAAATCGGCGGCGTGAAAGCTGTCGCGGAGATACTCAACAACGTTGACCGCGGCGCGGAGAAAAACATTCTCGGCAACCTCGAAAGAGAGAACCCGGAGCTTGCTACAGAAATTAAGAAGCTCATGTTCGTATTTGAAGACGCACTATTGCTCGACGACCGCTCAATGCAGCGTCTGCTCAAAGAGATCGATACAAAAGAGCTTGGCATGGCGCTCAAGGGCGCATCTGAAGAGCTGCAGGAGAAGTTCTTCCGCAACATGTCTTCGCGCGCTTCGGAGATGATAAGAGAAGATATGCAGTTTATGGGGCCAATCCGTCTCAAAGACGTGGAAGAGGTACAGCAGCGTATCGTAGACGTTATCCGCAGACTTGAAGAGGACGGCGAAATTATTATCAGCGGCCGCGGCGGGGATGACAATATTGTTGTATAGTCGTTTTTAGAGGTAAACCACGGTATAAATTGACACTGTGCCGCAGCAACAGAGCCGGTCCTGCGTGCGGTGCGGTGTCAATTTATACCGTTCATCAGTATACAATCAATTACGGTTAACAAAATGAAAAAATACGCGTTAGCAATTGCCGTTGTTTTACTGTTAGTAATAACGATCTCTTTCCTTTGGTTTTCTCACAATCAGCAGAGCCAAATCCGTGATTCACTTAATATAGCGCTTCAAATTGCCAGCGCGAGTGATATTGACGCCGATAACTATGAAATATTTGTAAACAGTATTGACGGTGTACGGGTCAGTATTTTTGATGAAGCCGGAAATTTGCTTGCCGATAACGATGTGGATGTAGCTGGCGCGCCAAACCACTCAAACCGCCCTGAGTTTATAGCTGTGCGCGGCGCCGGGTACGGCGAAGATATCCGGACATCTCAGATGACAGGCGAAAAGAAAATCTACATGATGGCAAGGCACTCAAACGGAGCTTACATTCGTGTAGCTCAGAGAGTCTCTTTGACAAATGAATTTTTATTGTGGCTCTTTATGCCGATTTTACTTTTGAGCCTGTGTCTTGCGGTTTTGCTGGTAATGTTTCAAAAGAATATGCAGCTTGAAAAAATGCGCCGGGAGTTTGTCGCTAACGTTTCTCATGAACTGAAAACCCCGCTTACCTCAATAAAGGGTTTTGCCGAGCTTACCGCAGCAGGGCTTGCAAACGGCGTTGAAACCGTGAGGAGTTATCAAGGTAAAATAGTCAGTCAAAGCGACCGGCTGCTGACAATTATTAATGATATTATACATCTGTCAAAACTTGAAAGCGATAAACCGCAAAATTTAATCTCGGTGAACACACGCGCTGCAGCTGAACAGGTTAGAGAGATGCTGAAATTCAGCGCAGATGAAAAAAATATTATTGTTCAGATTTCAGGTGAGGGGAAGATAACCGCGGAAACGGAAGCGATTTACCATCTGATTTATAATTTAACGGATAACAGTATTAAGTACGGCAAGAGAGGCGGGTTTGTCAGAATTGTTTTGGATGGAAAAAAAATAACTGTTATGGATGACGGTATAGGTATTCCGCAAAACGATATTGAACGGGTATTTGAACGGTTTTACAGAGTTGACAAATCGCGAAGCACCGAAACCGGCGGTACGGGGCTTGGTCTTGCAATTGTAAAGCATACCGTTCAAAAGTACGGCGGTACCGTTACATTAAAGAGCGAAAACGGCACGCAGGTTTATATTGAGTTCAGAAAGTAGAAATTATGAAACAGCTTCAATCACAGGTCATTTACAATAAACAGATAAGCGCGGATTTTTTTGAACTCTCCATGCGTTGGGATAAGTCGGCCGGAACTCCATTGCCCGGACAGTTTTTAACGATCCGCGCAACGCAGGATTCAGTGCCGCTTTTGCGTCGCCCTTTTGCTTTCTCAGATTTTGACAAGTCAAGCCAGACGGTTTCTATAATTTATCAGAAGCGGGGCAGGGCAACCGAGATTATTTCCGCAAAGCAGCCGGGGGAATCTCTTGACATAATCGGCCCGTTGGGGACTCCTTTTCCTGTGAGGCCGGATCAGGGAGAAACGATTGCCGCGGCTGGGGGAGTAGGGCTTGGCCCAATTCTATTTTTAGTAAATTATCTTAAGGAACACTTGATTCCGGCGACATTTGTTTTTGGCTGCCGGAATCAGACGTATGTTCCTGATACAGCTGAGTTCAGGGCCGCTTCGCCGCATATCTGTACGGACGACGGGAGCGCGGGTTTTAAAGGTAATACCATCTCATATCTTGAACAGCATGTAAAGATGGATGAAAAGACGGTTCTTTACGGATGCGGGCCTGACGCTATGCTTAAAGGTTTGAGCGGTTTTGCAAACGCCGCTCAGGCGCAGGCGTGGGTCTCTGTTGAAGAGGTCATGGCCTGCGGGGTGGGAGCGTGCATGGGTTGCGCAGTTAAAACTGTATCAGGCTATGCGCGCGCATGTAAAGAGGGGCCTGTCTTTAACGCAAAGGATCTTGTATGGGAATAAATGTTGATTTGAGTGTAAAGATAGGTTCGAAAACGCTTCCTAATCCGGTAGGCGTGGCCTCCGGTACGTTTGGCTACGGAAGCGAGTATGAGGAGCTTTTAGATCTCTCCTGTGTGGGCGCCATATTTACAAAAGCGGTTACGCTTGCGCCAAGGGGGGGCAATGATATCCCGCGTATCATAGAGACTCCTTCCGGGATACTTAATTCAATTGGGCTTGCTAATGTTGGTGTTGACAAATTCATATCGGAAAAAATGCCGTATCTCAAAAAACTCCCATGCGCAATTGTAGCGAATGTAGCGGGATCAACAGAAGATGAATATCTTCAAGTTGTGAAGAAACTTGAAGCGGCGGAAGATTTGTGGGGGTATGAGATAAATGTCTCCTGTCCCAATGTAAAAGAGGGCGGACTTGCGTTTGGTACAGATCCAGAGCAGGTAAAGCGTCTTACATCAACACTTAGAAAGCTGACAGCAAAACCGCTTATTGTAAAGCTCACGCCAAATGTCACAGATATAACTGTAATAGCGCGCGCGGCTCAGGAGGGCGGGGCGGACGCGGTGTCGCTTATCAATACGCTTGTTGGAATGGTCATTAATGTTAAAGACAAAAAGCCGGTATTAGCGGCCAAAACCGGCGGACTCTCAGGGCCCGCTGTTCGGCCCGTGGGCGTTGCGCTCACCTATAGAGTCAGCCGCGCGGTATCAATACCGGTCATTGGCATGGGCGGAATCACAAACGCCGATGATGCGCTGCAGTATATGCTTGCCGGAGCGTCAAGCATACAGATAGGAACCGCGAATTTTATCGATCCGCTTGTCCCGCACAAGGTTCTTTATGGAATCAGAGAGTATTGTCAAAAGAGTGATATCGGCAATGCGGGGGAATTACGCAGTCTGATTAATTAAGGATACGTCAGCGAGTATATTTCACACCCAAAACGTTATAATAATACCAGTATACGCTATTTTGGCCTAACAGCAGTATAATAATACTGTTATAGCGCTTGCGCTTAAAAAGGGATCTGTTGTATTTTATCATGAAAACAGTATAATAGTAATAATATCATTTGTAATTCAGTTGATAGTAGTAAAATAGTACTGTTATTGTTGTTTTATTAAGAAAGTTGTTGCTTTTATGTTATAAAAGTAGTATATTTATAATAATATTGTCTATATTTCAATTGAAAACGGTAAAATAATACTAATATGAAGACAATGTCCAAGAATTTAGCCGAACAGGCCGCGCGCGCAATGAAGAAGAGGCGCATTGCTCTCAGTATGAAGCAAACGGAAGCTGCGGTTAGATCGGGGGTTGCTTTGGGAACGCTGCAAAAATTTGAGCGCACCGGAAGCATAAGCCTCGAACGGTTTTTCAGGTTGTGCCATATTTACAAAATGGAGAGTCAAATTATCGCCGCTTTTGAACAGCGGGATTCTTGGACGCTTGAGCAGATAAAACGGGCCGATTCAAAGAGGATTGTACGGTGAACTCTATAAATGTCTTTATCAGCTTCGGCAATAAAAAAAATATTCATGTTGGAGAGTTATATCTTTCCACAGATACCGGGAGACATTTCTTCAAATATGAGCCGTCGTTTTTATCATCCGGTTTAGATATATCGCCGATCAGCATGCCTCTTGGCAATGAGACATATTCGGCCCCGTTGGGCGTTAACTTTTACAATCTGCACTGCGCTTTTGCAGACAGCCTGCCCGATGCGTGGGGGAGAGCCGTTCAAGACGCCGAATTTCTCAAAATAAACATTGATGAGCCTACGGCATTGGAAAGACTTGCGTTTATTGGTCATAACGGCGTAGGGGCGCTTAATTATCATCCCGCTCAAAAATTTCCAAAAGGTGAGGAAATCGCAGAACTCGCGACTCTGAGAAAAGCCGCTCAGAGAATCATAAAAGGCAATGCCGATGAAGTATCCGAACAGCTCCTTAAGTGCGGCGGTTCCGTGGGCGGAGCGAGGCCGAAATTTCTTGTTGACATGAAAGAAAACAATCACGAAGAGATCCGTTACACTCAGGGGGAGTATAAAGACGGATATATTCCGATGCTTCTCAAAGTTCCGACGTTCAGCCATGATCATTATCAAAAAATAGAGTATATTTATTCGCAAATAGCGTATAACGCCGGCCTTAACATACCGGAAAGTTATCTTATTACCGGTAAAAAGTCCGATCTCGCTTTTTTCGCAATGAAGAGATTTGATTGTTTGCCAAACGGAAGAAAGTTTCACGTACATACTCTCGCCGGTCTTCTCAATATCAATTTTAACGATACCGATATTGAAGCCGGCACGTTTTTACATACGGTAGATTATATAACGCGTGATCACAGGCAGATAGTAGAGGCATACAAGATAATAGCGTTTAATTATATCGGCTTTAATAACGATGACCACGCCAAAAATTTCAGTTTTTTAATGGATGACAAAGGGCAGTGGTCTCTTGCTCCCGCTTACGATATCGGTTACTCAAAGGGGCAAAACGAACTTCATTTTATGAGGCTTAATGGCAAGAGGCGCAACGCCGAAGCAAAAGATTTTAGAAAGATAGCCGAAAATTTTAACATAAAGGGCTGGAATACCATAATTGAAAAAATCCTCACGGAATTCGAGAAGTGGCCGGTAATGGCGAAAGATTGCGGGATTCCTGAGAGGCATATCAATAAGGTAAATAAAAGGCTCAGAGAAAACATTCACAGGGTTGAAAAGGGGCTTTACAGTGCAGGAAATTAAATCCTGCACACCTCTTCATTAGAGAGCAGCTTATAGCCTTTTTGGACAAAGAGCCGTACCGCTTTATCCGTATCCTTAAACCGCAAAAACAGAATCGCTTTTTTGAGTGCCGTTTCAACGAATGAGTATGTATATTCTATGTTGATATTTTCTGCGTCGCACTGTTTCACAATGTCGTAGAATAATCCCTCCCGATCATCTATTTCAATGGCAACCATCTGATTTTGTCCGGCCACAAACCCGGCCTCTTTCAAGGCGTTTTCCGCAATGTCCGGGTTGTTGACGATCATCCGCAAAACGCCTTTTGTGTTATTTTCAGCAATCGTTATGGCACGTATGTTAATTTCACTGTTTTTCAGGATTTCCGTAACGCCGGCTAATTGCCCGGGTGTGTTGCCTAGATTGACGTAAAGTTGTTGAATTGTCATACCGGTCTCCTTTATGAGCTCAGATTGCGTTTGTCAATAATACGTTTTGCCTTGCCTTCACTGCGCGGAATCGTCTTTGGCGGAACAAGGTTTACCTTGCTGTTGACAAGAAGCACATCACGCAGTTTACTTTCAATCTCTTTCTCTTTTGTCTCAATGTCTCCGAGCAGGTCGGAGCCCATGTTTTCGGTCATCTCTACCTGAATCTCAAGACAGTCCAAACTGCCCCGTTTTTCTACAACTATCTGATAGTGCGGTTCAACGCCCTCCATTTTAATAAGCACCTGCTCAACCTGAGAAGGGAATATGTTGACTCCGCGCACAATAAGCATATCGTCTGTTCTGCCTAAGAGTCGGTGCATTCTCACCAATGTACGTCCGCACGAACACGGTTCACGATTTAAAAATGTGATATCGCGTGTACGGTAGCGAATTATGGGCGTCCCCTCTTTTGTTAACGTGGTGAACACAAGTTCACCCTTCTCGCCGTCGGGAACGGGTTCGCCTGTTTTTGGATTTATAATCTCCGGGAAAAAATGATCCTCAAACACGTGGAGCATATTTTGAAGCTCACACTCCGCGGCTACTCCAGGGCCTATAATCTCTGTGAGCCCGAATATATCATACGCCCTTATGCTGAGTTTCTCCTGAATCTCTTCGCGCATGCTCTCGCTCCAAGGTTCCGCGCCAAAAAAACCTTTTTCCAAGTTAAGCATTCTAAAATCAATGCCGGCCTCTCTGCCGGCTTCCGCAATGTAAAGAGCATAGGAGGGTGTGCAGCAGAGAACTGTAGCTCCAAAATCCTGCATAACCTCTAATTGACGTTTGGTATTTCCGCCTGAAATCGGGATACAGGTTGCGCCGGTACGTTTTATCCCGTAGTGCGCTCCAAGTCCGCCTGTAAAAAGTCCATAGCCATAAGCATTTTGTACGACATCCTTTTTCGTAACCCCGCCCATAGAAAGTGTGCGCGCCATCACCTCAGACCACAGGTCAATATCACCCTGAGTGTAAGCGTCAACAACAGGTTTACCGGTTGTACCAGAGGATGTGTGTATCTCTACTATGTCATTAAGATCAACAGTTAAAAGTCCATAAGGATAAACATCACGCATCTCATCCTTTGTAGTAAAGGGGAGCTTTGAGAGATCGCTTATTGAACGGATATCTTCAGGCTTTACATTAGCCGCATCCATTTTTTTTCTATAAAATTCTACTTTGTCGTAGACCTTTTTTATAATTGTCCGCAGCCTCCCGCCTTGAAGCTCCTTTAGTTTCTCTAAAGGCATGGCTTCATTATCAACATCCCATATCATGCGTCAACCGTTTCCTTTCCCCAAAATGCCTCAATAATGCTTCAAAGAATTTTTAAAGATGTATAAATATAATTTTTGTGTTGCTGATTTTTTTATATGAATTATATTTTTATTTGGGATGGGGGGCGGAGCATAGGGCGATGTCCTATGGTAATGATAAGAGGCTTTCAGCCCGAGAGATATGATTTTTTAGATGAAGAAGAGATTTTTGCTTTCTCTTATTAAATTATCACATTTACTTTTTATAGGAGGGTAGTGTATGTACAGGTTTAAGGCGGGTGTGTTTTGTGTAATCTTGTCAGCTTTTGCCGCAAGTGTTTTGGCGGTAGATTTGGATACTGCTTTTGTACCGTTTCTTGTAAACGCAGACGCGCGGGTTACTGCTGCTAACGGCGAAATCGTTATTTTTATTGACACGGAGGCTGATAAGGAAGCGATACTCAGGCTGCCGCTTGCAAAGACCTTAGGCGTAACCCGCCGTTCACAAAACGCGAACAATACTCCTGTAATAACAGGCAGCCATAACGGAAAGATCTCTCTTAATTTACCCGGTCAAAATTACAAGACAGCGGAACTTACGCTGTATACTGTAAACGGAAAGCAAATCATGCGCACTAAGGCCGACGCCTCACGAGCGGTTAATAATATCGCGCGTCCCAATCTTGCGTCGGGAGTTTATTTGCTGTCTGTTAAGGGTGCAAACGGTCAGAGCTTCTCAAGCCGTCTAACCCATCGGGGCGGGAGTTTTAATATCAGTATAGCGTTTGGAAATGAGAGTTTTTTAACATCTTCACCTGTTGCGGTATCAGCCGCCGCGCCTGGATCCAATGATTGGACAATAACCGTTTCTGCGGAAGGGTATATAGATTCATCGTATACGCTTGGGGTTGCGGCAGTTGATAATCCGGTACAGAATATAACTTTGAAAAGCAGCGGCGGTGAGTGCGGTGCTGATGGTCATGGTCATTTTAACCCTAACATCGATTATGGTTGTTTTACTGATACAAGAGACAATCAGAGTTATCGTACTGTAACCATCGGTACACAGATGTGGTTTGCCCAGAATTTGAATTTTGAAACGGGTGACAGTTGGTGTTATCTTAATAGTCCAGATAGCTGCGCTAAATACGGCAGGCTTTATACTTGGTCGGCGGCTATGGGTTTGCCGTCAAGTTGTAATTCGAG
>WRCH01000050.1 GCA_009784115.1 Chitinispirillia bacterium | reverse complement strand
TACAAACTTTTCATGCGGTCCCGACTCTTTTCTGCTCAGTTACTTCCGTAACCTGATGAAGGCAAAACCCTCATTAACGCTGGAACTTGACCAGCATACAGCCGACGCCGGAATTGACACACGAATAGAAGCGGCTGTTGACATTATGCAAAGCTACCGCAGAATCTATAAAACGCTTCCGCCTGAGGATAACTCATTTGTACCCGCTATTGTTGCGGATGAGGAGATGCGGGTAAAGGCGTCTGACGGCAACTTCTATAATCTTAACGATCCGCGCGTTGAGCTTGTTCTTCCGTCAATGGGGCGTTATGGAACTGAGGCTGTTGCCGCAATTTTTAGAAGTATGGGCGTAGACGCAAAAGCGTTGCCTGTAGCGGATAAGGAGATTTTGAACCTTGGAAAGAAAAACTCAACCTGTAAAGAGTGTGTGCCTTATATTGTTACAACAGGTTCTTATCTGCATTATCTCAATAACCGTAAAGACCCTAACCGCATAACGCTCTTTTTTATGGCGACAGGCTGCGGCCCGTGCCGCCTTGGGCAGTATTGCAGGGCGGTTACACAGCATATTGTGAATAACAAAATTCCTAATGCCGCCGTATTTACCATGACAGACGAAAACGGATACGGCGGACTTGGCACCGCGCGGCTTTTAAGAGCGTGGCAGAGTATTTTAGTATCCGACATATTCAGCGATATGCGCAGTATGCTCTCTGTGGCGGCAGTTGACAAAAAACAGGCGCTTGACCTGTTAGAAAAGTGCTGGCAGGAGATTCTAAAATTTCTTGAAAACAGTACGCCGGAGCGCGTTACAAATATTCTTGAAAAAATATCAAAGCGGCTCTCGCAGATTCCTCTTAAAATGAATCCGAGTGATGTACCGGTTATCTCTCTTATAGGAGAAATTTTTGTAAGAAGAGATGAGTTCTGCCGTCAGACAATAGTGAACTATTTGGAAGACCGCGGATTTGCGGTTAAGGTCGCGCCTATCAGTGAATTTCTGTGTTACAGTAATTTTGTTATAAATAACAAACTTGACGAAAGACAGCGCACCCCCAAAGAGATGCTTCGTGTCCGTATCACCTCTCAGCTTCAGGAGTGGTGGGAGCGTAAGATAAAAACAATTATGGCGCAAAGCGGTCTTTACCGCTTTGAGATGGTTGAAGTGGAGAAGACTATTGAGTGCGGCGATCATCTGATTGACGTCGCTTTCCGCGGTGAGGCTATTCTTACTGTGGGGCTTGCTTTAAGAGAAATTCTGAACGACTCCTGCGGCGTTATCTCCATTGGGCCTTTTGGCTGTATGCCGTCAAGGGTTGCGGAGGCGATTCTCAAAAAGGAGATGAATGTAACCGGTAAGGCAAGACTCCCCGGCTGGGAACAGCGGGCGCATGAGTATGAAGAGATAGGGGATTTTCCGTTCCTTGCTGTTGAGACAGACGGATCGCCTTTCCCGCAGCTTATAGAAGCGAACATGGAAGCGTTTGTGCTGCAGGCTAAACGCCTCCACGATTTTCACAGCGCGCGCATGGAAAAACATAAGCCTATGCCTGTACCGTTTACAACGAAACTTCAAAATCTGATAAGCACAGGAACTTTTGGTATTATACCGAAGAAGAATAAGAAGAAGTATAAGCCGAACAGGTAAATAACAATTTTGTAAGGGCGAGGTTTACCCCCGCCCGCTTCTTTTATATACTACTAACCCTCTCTACCGACCACTCAAGACCATCAGGCGCATCTGAACCAAATGGTATCGTACAGGCAAAAATCAAAGCGGCAGCCGCGAATGCCGTCACGACTTTTCTGACGCGGATACTGCCGTTCATTACCGTACCGTCAAGTGTACTTGCCATTATCTCAGGACGTGTTTTATAAACAAAGCACAGCGCCGCCGCGGTTGCCGCACCTTCAACAAGTCCGATTATAAGATGTACAGGCTGCATCGTAAGCGTAAACTGCGCAAACGGCAGCGCGGTTATGCCTGACGCCTGTGTAACTAATACAACGCCGAACGCGCCAAGCTGAAAAGACGCAATCGCCGCAATAAATGACGCAAGCGCGGTTTTGCCTGTTGATACGCTCTTTTTGATGAGCGGCTTAAATATCAGCGGATAAACAATGAGGCACGGAATCACACCCACGTTAAAAATATTGGCGCCCAATGCTAACACTCCGCCGTCTCCAAACGCGAAACATTGAATCATCAATACCGACGCCAAAACAAGCATAGCCGGAGCCGCGCCGACCATTGCCGCGAGAATTACAGCGCCGAGCAGGTGGCCGCTTGAACCGGTTCCGGGGATTGCGTAGTTGACAGCTTGCGCGGCAAGAATAAACGCGCCGGTAGCACCGGCGACCGCCGCTTTCTTCATGTCAATACCATCCTTTTTCACTTTGACGGCAGAGTAAACAACCGCAGCCGCGCTTGCGGTATACATTACCGCGCCGACAGCTGGAGAGATCAGACAATCTGTCATGTGCATAATAAATCACTCCTCATACCCTTACAGGGCGCATCAGTTTTTGATATATCGAAATAACGGCACGCGTCTGCACTGTGCCGCTAAGCAACAGAGCCGGCCCTGCGCGCAGTTGCGTGCGGTGCAGACGCGTGCCGTATACCAGTATAACATAATAATATAATTATACAAAATAAATTATTCAAATTCAATCTCGTTTAATATTTCCAGTATCGATTTTCCGGTTTCGCTTGCGATTTTTGCTATGTCTTCATATTCAGGTTTGGATTTAACAACGCCGAATCCGCGGGATGTTTTTATTTTTACCGGGCCGAATTTGGTTTGGATTTCAGACTTCTCTTTTCGCAATGTATAACGCCGGCTTACGTACTCTCTTATTCCAATTGTAGATGTGTGTTTGAAGATGAGAGCGAGTATTTTTTCTTTTTGATCATTGCGGCACATACAGGTTAAAGATAAACCCTGCCGTCCCTTTTTCATTCCGATCGGCGTTGTATATACGTCAAGAGCGCCGTTGTCAAGCAGGAGCTGCTGGGCAAAAGAGAGAGCTTCCGGCGTCATATCATCCAAACTGCATACAAGCTCGGTAACGTATTCGTTTACGCCTTGAGTATTACCGATAAAAGCGCGGACGCAGTTTGCGCTGTAAAAATCTTTTTTCCCCATGCCGTATCCGCACTTGTCGATAGATATCACAGGTATCTTGCAGAATTGATTGACAAAATGTTTTAACAGCGCAGCGCCTGTGGGGGTACAAAGTTCACTTTGTATTTCGTTATTATAGACAGGAACATTATGCAAAATAAAAGCTGTTGCGGGGGCGGGGACAGGTAAGACGCCGTGCTGACAGTGTACATGTCCGCTTCCGACATTAATCGGTGAAGAGAGAATCGCGTCAGGCGCAAGTTCCTCAATCAGCATACAAACACCTGTAATGTCCGCAACCGCGTCCATCTCGCCGACTTCATGGAAATGGATTTTGTCAACAGGGATTCCGTGCGCGCGGCTTTCCGCTTCCGCGATCAACTTGTAAACGCCAAGCGCGTTTTTTTTGACGAAGTCTGATATTTTTAGACCAGCTATTAAATGTTCAATGTCATGATAACTGTGATGGTGATGGGTATTGTGATGAGTGTGTGAATGATGTTTTTCGTGATGATGTTCGTCATTATGATTGCGGTGATCATGGTGATGATCATCAGGGCCGTGATGCTTGTGATTATCGTTATAGATGTGATGATGGTGATGATCGTGATCACCCTCCTCTTGTCCGTTTATCTCAACGTTGATACGCGTTCCGGTAATTCCGCATTTTACTGACGGTACCGCATTCACCGTCACGCCCGGTATCCCGGCATTATTAAGATCGTCTAAAAATTTTTGCCGATTGTCATGCAGTTCAAGGAGTGCCGCCATAAGCATATCGCCGGCCGCTCCCATGTTACATTCAAGATAGAGTGTTTTCACTATTGACTGCCTCCGGGATTTGTTGATGATTTATCATACTTGCAAGGTATCCCGCGCCAAATCCGTTATCGATATTTACTACGCTCACTCCGCTTGCGCATGAGTTAAGCATTGTTAAAAGCGCCGATACTCCGTTAAACGAAGCGCCGTAGCCCACGCTTGTGGGAACTCCTATCACAGGGCAGTCAACAAGCCCGCCGATAACGCTTGTGAGCGCTCCCTCCATTCCGGCTATTGATATTATAACACGCGCTTCCATAATATCATCAAGACGCGAAAGAAGCCGGTGCAGACCCGCAACTCCAACATCGTATAAACGCGTAACCTCATTGCCAAGGATTTGCGCTGTCAGCGCGGCTTCTTCCGCGACAGGCATATCGCTCGTGCCGCCGGTGGCTACGACGATTTTCCCAATGCCATCGGGTTTTGGCATCTCGCCTATGAGCCCGATGCGCGCGGTTTCAAAATATTGTAACGGCAGACTTTTTGTAACGATCGAGGCGGTCTCTTCTGATAATCTTGTGATGAAAATAACGCTCTGCTTCCTCTCAAGCATCATTGACGCGATACCTGTGATCTGCTGCGCTGTTTTTCCCGCTCCGTAAATCACCTCCGGTATACCCTGCCTCAGTTCGCGGTGATTATCAGGCTTTGCATAGCCCAAGTCATCAAAAGGCTGCGTGCATAACTTTGTCAAAGCGTCCTGCGGGGAGATATCTCCGCTTTGTATCTTTTTCAAAAGTTCTAAAGTTTTCTGTTTGTTCATAAAGTTAATTTACCGTCCTTCAAGATCTAATAATACCGTATTGAAACAGGGCTTCACAGCGTTAACGATTTCGCGTCTTTTGCTGATTGCCGTATCTATCTGTTCGATAGAAAATTGCAATTTCGCGGCTTCATCAATCACACGCACCCGTAAATCTCTAAATCCAAGGTTAAACAGAGCTTCTTCCGATCGCTCTATCCGTTCCAACAACTCTTTTTCAATAATACGCCCATGAGGTACGCGCGTAGCGAGACAGGCATACGCCGGTTTATCCCATGTAAACAGCCCCGCCTCTTTTGAAAGACGGCGCACGTCACTTTTTGTCAACCCGCACTCTCTAAGCGGTGAACGCACGCCAAGTTCCGTGAGCGCTTTCATACCGGGACGATCCGCCGCGTCATCAGAAAAATTTGTCCCGTCAATAACAAGCGTAAAACCGTCAGCAGCCGCCTGTTTTTGTATTGCCCGAAAGATCACTTTTTTGCAATGATAACATCTATCCCGCGGATTTGAGATAATCTGTTCATCACTAAAAATATCTTGTTCTATTACTGTTATCTGCGCCTTAAGCTGTTTGATAATTTTGTAAGCATCATCAATCTCAAAATTCGGTTGAAATGCGCTCTTTACAAAATAGGCTTTAACATCCGCTCCATAGCGAAGCGCGGCATAAAGCAGATAAGACGAATCCGCACCGCCTGAAAAACCAAGCGCGGCAGAAGGGTTTTCTCTAAAAAATTGTTCTAAAGCGTTGATCATATCATATATAAAGATACAAAATGGCGGCAAGGATTTACAGGATTTTAGGATTTTCTTGATTAACGTCAAAACATTAAAAATCCCTGTCAGATCTGAGTAACAATCAAGCCGACAATTATCCCAAAGAGTGTTACTATGGTAGCGGTGCGGTTTTTAGTCATGACAATTGACTGCGGTATTATCTCTCCAAAAACTACATACAGCATCGCGCCGCCCGCCGCGCTAAGCGACATGGCTACCGCGAAGTCTGAGATATTTCCGATAAGTATCCCCAAAAGACCGCCCAAAATTGTTGTAGATCCGGACAGGGTGGTCAGAAGAATTACTTTCCATTTTGTTACTCCGCCCGCGAGAAGCGGCGCCGCTATGGCCATCCCTTCGGGTATGTTGTGCAAAGCTATAACAATTGTGAGAAGCGCCCCAAGCTCAAAATCGTGGATTCCGCCGGCGCCGATCGCTATGCCTTCAGGGATATTGTGCAGAGCGAGAGCGATGAGTATGAGAACTCCAGCGCGGAGCATTTTTGAGGGATTTCGTATCGCCTGCTTTTCGTGATAACGCTCCGCAAACGTGTGGTGTATTTTAGGGTCGTCCTCTTTTGTATGGGTGATTTTATCTATAATCCGGTTTAATAACATTATAATAATCACGCCGAGGATAAGGCCGTATACAGTAATTGTTACGCTTGCAATTTCAATAGATTCTAAAACAAGGCCGAAGCATACAACACTTGTCATAACCCCCGCGGCAAATGAGAGCAGCCAGCAGCTCATATTTTCTGACGGACGTTTTAATAAAATCGCGCTGATAAGCGAGCCGAGACCCGTTGCGAAAATTCCTGCGATAGCGCTTAGTAAAATTATCTGAATCAATGTTTTATTTTTTCCATGAGGGCGGCGTGATAATGTGACATATTATGAAGATATAAATTAGTATAAACGGAGCGGTGATGTCAATGTTTTATTTGAACGGGGATAGCGGTTTTACCGGTGTTTGGAGCCTGATGTTGTCAAAACGGCAGGAATATAGTATAATATTGAAGCGGCAGTTAAATGTCGCAACTGCACGCAGGGCCGTGAGGTTGCTTAGCGGCACAGTGTAAACTCGTGCCGTACGTCGGTATAGAGGTAATCATTGAAAATCTACTGAAAGGATGATCATGATTTTTACAAAATTTAGAATTCAGCAATTTGTGTCTGTCGGCATTTTCACGTTTTGCGCGGTGCTGTTTTTTGCATCCGGCGCGCAAGCTCAAACGGCTCCGGTTATTAGGGAGGCGAAGATCGTAACTAATACTTTTATTGAATTGGATTGGGAGGGGACGCAATACGTCAACAACGCGGGGCGGTCAAAAGAGAATCTTTCATATAACACGAATAATTTCGAGATCAGGCTCAACGGTGCAGTACGCGCTCAACAGGCAGCGAATAGTAATAACTCCGCCCCGTGGTACTGGAACATCACAAACTTATCTCTTCATGGCGTTAGAGTTAATCAAAATAAAACAACGCTTAGATTGGCTGCTGCTCTGTCAGACGCTGAAATGACGGCTTTGCGAAACGGCACAAGTACAATGACGGTGCGTATAACCGGCAATATCACGGGCAGTTCTAATTCTTCTCCAAGTACCGCAGGCACTGCGGCCAGCACGGTCACCGCTTATCCTGTTGTTTACAAACCATATTATGATAAAACCGTTACATCCCAAGCGGGTATACCTGTGAGGGGCAGTGAGTTTGTCCTTCAGCGTACAGTGCAGCAAGCGGCCGATATGGTGGACGTGATACTGTCCGCTATGCCGGAAAATATTCTTGCCAGTATGCGCCGCACTCACTCTTTCGTGATTTTCGGCCCGGGGGAACACTCCTATAACATTCCGGAACACAGGAGTATATTTCTCACCGATGCTTGGAACCGGGCGGAAGGGTACGGCGGCAATACATCAGCTACTTCAGCGGCAAACGTAGAGCGGCATCACATGATTCCCGCGTCTCAGAGACCCTACGAGTCAACATACGCCAGCGGTTACAGAGATGAATCCATTTTAGCGCACGAGTTCGGCCACGGGGTGCATTCAGGTATGAGATCAGCTAATTCTACGATGAACAACGAACTCACCGCCATATACAACTCCGCAAGAGCAACCCCGGAAAACCCTGCTAATCCCACAGGCAGAAGAAAATGGGACAACAGCTACGCGGGATCAAACGCGAGCGAATATATCGCTACGGCTACCGCGACATGGTTTGACGCGATGAGGGAGACCGCCTCATGGGGCGGCACATACGGTCCGCTTAATTATCGTGAGGAATTGAGAAGATACGACACCCCATTTTATAACTTTTTGACAAGGATCTATCCTGAGACAAGAACACTGTCGGCGGCTTGGGGCAGCGGCGTCCCAAACACTTCAGCGCCGGTCTATACTCCCGAAAATACCCCCAACACGCCCTATACCCCAAGAGCTCCCGAACCTGAGGGCAGATACGGCCCGTCTGTCAAGATAAAAGCAGTATCGGCAGCAAATCCGGCCGGCTCCGGTCTTAATGCGTATATACCGTTCAATGCCGCCGCTAACACCATCCCCAATGTTGAATTATGGTGGGATGTAAATACCGATCTAATGCGCTGGTATTTGGATCCGGACGGCGATGAGTCCTATTTTCGTATCCGAAAAAAAATAGGAGCGGGCACTCACAGCAATACCCAAAACGGCAGCTTGGTATTGATGCCTATGGGTTCAGCGGCAGCAGTGAATAGACGCATAATATTAAGCGCGGTCAGCAGCAGTGATGAATCTCAGTGGTGGGGTTTTAGCCGTCAGTCCAACGGAACATTTACCATCACAAACAAGGCGGATTCGCAGATGTTCCTTGCTCTTGAAGATAACGCAACTGCCAGCGGTACGCGCGTTGTGCTGGGAAATTCGTCGGCCGCCTCGCGTTTTTGGAATGTTGACGGCAGCGTACCGCTTACATCGGGCCCTACAAACGTAATCGCTTCAAACACCGCCTCTAGTACAAACGACGTAAGAGCGTTCCGGTTTGACAACCGCGGAAATCTCAAATACAATCTTGGCGATGCGCAGTTTGCGACCATGAAGATTTTTGACAGCAAAGGCAGAACGCTTAGAACGATACGTTTAAACGGTAATGAAAATACTGTCAGCACAAATTTAAACACTGCCGCGCAGATGTTGTTATGGAAAGTTGAAATTAACGGCAAGGTTGTTGATCAGGGCCGCATGGGGATGTCGGTAAGAATGTGATTGGGACACAAATACTTCCGCAGCTTAACAAACATATCGTCAATATCAAGCGGCTTCCCAAGATGATCATCCATGCCTGATTTCAAGCAGGCTTCGATGTCTTCTTTGAAGACGTTTGCGGTCATTGCGATAATTGGTATTTTCCTGTTCTGCAATGAGGGCAGATTTCGTATCAGTTTTGTCGCTTCGTATCCGTCCATTTGCGGCATCTGTACATCCATGAATATAACATCGTATTTATCGGGATCGGACTCTATCATTTCTAATGCCATTTTGCCGTTTTCGGCGCAGTCTATTATCAAACCTGAGTCTTCCAAAAGCGCTATTATTATCTCGCGGTTGATCTCTAAATCTTCCACAATAAGAAGCCTCTTGTTTGCGAACTCGTTTGCGCGCGGTACTGTTTCATCATTCTGATCGTGCTTCTCTTCGCTTAACTTTTCGTCGCCTTTCTGCGCTTTTACGGTAAAGATAAACCGTGAGCCTTTTCCAACTTCCGATTCGATCCAAATCTCTCCGTTCATCAACTCTACAATGCGTTTTGAGATGGTGAGGCCAAGACCGGTGCCGCCGAATTTGCGGCTTGTTCCGCTCTCAGCCTGCTTAAACGCGTCAAACAGTTTTGTCTGCTGATCGGGAGATATACCGATTCCGTTATCGGCTACCTCTACGCGCAATTCGCAATTTTTATTATCGGCTTCTAACAGTGATATGTCAAGTCTGATTTCGCCGTTCTCCGGGGTGAATTTCACTGCGTTTGACAAGAGATTAGTTATAACCTGCGCTAAACGCTGGTCATCGCCAAAGAGAAAACGCGGGACGCTGCGGTCGATATTAATAAACAGTTTTTGCTGTTTTTCGGTTACACGGAAATTTATGATGGCGCCTATTTTATCTAACATCTTTTCGATATTATACTGGATGGGCGAGAGTTCTAATTGATTCGCTTCTATTTTTGATATGTCAAGCACATCGTTTATTACGCCGAGCAGGTGCGCGGATGCTTCTTCGATCTTGCCGAGAGCGTAATCTTTGCGTTCGATATTTTTTGCGTCTTTACAGATTGCCGTCATACCGATAATCGCGTTGATCGGCGTGCGTATCTCGTGGCTCATGTTGGCTAAGAATGTTGACTTGGCGCGGTTTGCCGCATGTGCTTCGGCGGTGCGTTTTTCCACTAAAGCCTCAAGCCGCTGCTCGGCGTAGTGTTTTAAGAGCAGCAGTATGATTACAAGGGTGAGTATACACAAAAGAAGCACCGATGTGCCAATGAGCCACGGACGCTGCGCCTGCGCGATCTTTCCCTTGTAGTCGTAGGTTTTGAGCACCCACTGCTGGGATATGTCTTTGATGTCAATAACAAGAAACGCTTTGCTGAAGATGCCGCTCAAAACGGTTTGATCTTTATTGAATCCAATGAAAGACTCCGCGGTTCGGTCGAAGACCAAGTTTGCTTTGTATCCGGGGAACTCGTGATAGTTTGTAATGGCAAGCAGACGGCGCTGGCTTGACATCACCATGTCTACTTCGCCGCGCTCTAAAGCGCCGAAAGCCGCGTTTGAGCTCTCGTAATCTACAGTATTCGGGTGGTTTGGAAACCAGTGGCTGAACATCTCCGCGTACGCGGTGCCGCGGGGCAGACCCACCCTCACGTTAACAACATCTCTCAAATTTACATTAGGAAACTCCGACTTGGAGAGCAGCGCGTAATTGTCGGCCAGGGTTGGAGTTGAGGGCCACGAAAATCCCATCTCTTTGCGCTTTGCCGTGGGTATGAGTTCAGATACAAAGAACGCCTCGCCGCTCTCTAAGAGCCTGAACAGCTCCGGCCATTCGGTTTTGCTGTCGTTGACGCGTTTGAATTCGAGTCCGGTCAACTCCGTAATTTGCTCCAATACGTCGTATAATATGCCCTGCCACTCTTTTTCGTACTTATTGTAAAAACTGATCGGGTAGTTGTAGTGCTCAGACGCGAACGGGATGATAGGATTATCGCGTATGTAAGCGCGCTCTTCGTCTGTGAGCATCATGCACATTTTATGATATCTGTAATCATGCTCTCCAAGCCTGTACTTCTGTAAAAGAAAGCGCACCACCTCTTTGCACTGCAGCGCCTTTTGTACAACGGAGATAAAAGGTTCAAGCTCAGGATTGAAAGCGGTGAGGGAGACCGGGCAGTATATAAGCGGAAAGAAGTCTATGGAGATCACGTCTCCGTAAATATCAAAGGAGCCCTCGGCATTGTTCTCCTCCACAAGGGCGTCCGCTTTACCTGTTTTGAGCAATTCGTACATCTCCGCTACAGTGTTTCCATAGAATGCTTCCAAAGTATCATAAGTGCGTGAGGCAATAATGTTGCCGTGCGAAGTTGCGCCGTCAAAAAAGATAAATCTCGGCGGCCGCTGATCTGCGATTGTCTGCGGATGCGGCGTGTCGGCAAGTTTGATATATTTAAGTATACGCTGGGCAATGGGGTCGGTCATAAAATATTTTTGGCGGCGCTCTTCGGTGGCAGTCAGATCACCCGCAAAGTGGATCTCACCGCTGTAAAGTCCCTCCTGCAGATCGCCCCATTCATAAACCGCCGGATTAAAGGGAATGCCGAACAGTTCGGTCAGCCATCCGCTGAAGAGAGCGCCGAAACCTTTAAATTCCCCGCTGCCGCAATCCTTAAACATCTCGGTGGATGATACCATACCGTAAACAAAAGAGCCGTGCTGCTCTTTTATGCGTTCGATTGCTGCGATTTCATCGGCTGTTATGCCGGGAATCTCTTTATAGGATGCAAACGGCGAGGGATTGCCGGGCGTCTCTTTCGGTGACTGTCCGCAGTTGACGGTTATCATTATCAAAACAAACAGAGCTGATAACACCGTTGTCAAAGAGAAAAGGGTGATGTTTTTTGATTTGCTGGTATTGCGGTATTTATGTGACGCTGACAAAATCATTGCATATAAAATACAATATGATAACAGTCAACATCAACATTTTTGGTATTTAGTAATGCTTAGCACGTCCGCAATATGCTATTTTTACATTACAGTATTGATATCACAGAAACAATAGAATATATCTCAAAGCAAATGAAAATCTGCCTGATACGCCCCCCCATATTCTGCCGCAGTCTCACTTACCCGTCGGGCCCGCGCTTTGGACTGCCGCTGAGTCTGCTTTATCTCGGCGCTTCTATTGAACAGGCGGGGCACGAGGCTGCGGTTTATGACGCGCTGACTGATTTTTGCGGCGGCGTTCATAATATTCTGCCGGATGATTCAGGGATTTATCACATAGGAGCTTCTTATGAGTCAATCGGACAAAAAGTCAGCGAAATTAATCCCGATATCGTTGGCATAACCAATCCGTTTTCAGATTTTTTAAGCTGTACGATTCAAACAGCGTCATCAATAAAGGCGATAATGCCAAATGTTCCGGTTATCGTTGGCGGACCGCATGCCACGAGTGATCCGGCGGCGTTTTTGTATGATGGAGGTCCTGTTGATTATGTTATGCGGGCTGAGTGCGAGTTGTCAATACTTAAGTTTTTGAAAGTGCTTGGGGATGGCGGCGGGATTCCGCGCAGTTCGGATTCTGCGGCAATTTCCGATTTGTCATCACGCCCTGATTTTTCATCTATTCCTAATCTCGCGTATCTGCATGAAGGAAAAATCAAAACGACGGCTCCTGGCTCTTTTATTGCTGATCTCGATTCACTGCCGCTGCCGGCCTATCATTTAGTTGACGTAGAAAAATCATTCTCTCTCGTTAAAGACGGCTTTCCGTCGCGCTACTCTTTTGAATATTCTGGATCACACAGAGAGATATCAATAATCACCTCAAGAGGCTGTCCTTACGACTGTGTGTTCTGCGGGAATCATCTGCACATGGGGCGCAAGTGGAGGTATCACTCCGTTGATTACATAATGAAGCATATTGAGTTTTTGGTGACAAGGTACGATGTTCGCCATTTACATATTGAAGATGACAATTTGGGGATGGATCCTGCGCGCTTTCAAAACTTTTTAGACGCTCTCATCGCCAAAAACTGGGGCATAACGTGGGATACTCCTAACGGTATCCGCGCCGACCGTATGAACGCCGAGATCATAGCCAAGGCTAAAAAATCAGGCTGTACCTATCTCATATTCGGCGTTGAATCGGGTAATCAGCGCGTACTTGATAAAATTGTGAAAAAGAATCTTGATCTTGACGCAGTAGAAAAAATTGCACACAGCGCCTATCGGCACAAACTTGACATACACGCATTCTGCGTCGTCGGATTTCCCGGCGAGACGAAAGATGAGATCAACGATACATTCAGATATGCTTTGAAACTTTTATCACGCTATGACGTCATCCCGCACCTCTGTCTCGCCCGTCCATTACCCGGAACGCGGCTTTACAAAATATGCGAGGAGAGCGGATATCTCACAGAACCCATCCTGCCAGAGATCGGCAAAGGTCTGCGCGGTGAGATGTTTAATAGACAGATGATAAAGACGGATGAGTTCAGTCCTGAGCTGTTGGAAAAATTAGTAAGCGGGTTTAACCGCAAAATAATGATAAGTATCATCGTAAAATCAATTTTGTTTTTATTGATTCATCCAAAAGCGGCGTATAAAGTCATCAAAAATTTTACGAAGACGCAGGGCAGACTACGTGAAAAAGTGGTGAAAATGTTTTTTGGCGGATTGTTTTTCAAGTTTAATTATTTGGTATCACCCACCTGCCGAGAGGCTCCATAAAGGGGTGCTCCCCCGACTCCCACGGAATTTTTTTGCCGTTTACAAATGCGTCTACAGTTAATCCAAGTGTGAGGGGGATTTTCATATCTGAGGGCACCCCAATCTCTTCAACGCTTTTCACGGGGATGGAGCCGAAGCTTGCGCTCAGAAAATCAATCAGCGCGAGATTGTTAACGCCTCCGCCCGATACCCAAAGAGCCTGCGGCGCTTCGGCTTCTTTATACTCTCTTCTGTAAAAATCATAAATACTCTTTGCGGTGAGCGCGGTTATTGTGGCTAACTTGTCGATACTGCTCAAAGGTTTCAGGCATGGGTGGTTAAGAAGATGCGTAAAAATTTCAGGCGACGCCTGTTTCGGCGCGGATTTATTGAGCCACGGGTCTTGCGATAATATTTGAAGACACTCGGCATTTGCCGCCCCCTGAGAGGTGAGTTTGCCGTCGCGGTCAAACCCCTCCGGGCAGTTGGCGTCTTTGGCGCTTTTGTCAATTATAACCGTTCCCGGGCCGGTGTCGGATTCAACAATAAGTTCAGATGTGTTTTTATTGATGATTGTCATACGCGACACAAGACCAATGTTGACAAAGATATTTACGCCGGTTGTTTTTTTAGCGATAGAGAGGCTTCCGGGAAACGCAGGGAGTATGCCTGAACCGCCCGCGAGGATGTTGTGGCGCAGAAAATCGGTTATCACGGGAAGTTTTAGAGACTGCGCAACGTAAAGCTCATCGCCTATTGTCAAGTTCCAGCTGCTTTGCTGGAGATTCTCGCCGGTCGCTCCTTTCCAGAGCGTGGGTTTGTTAAGTACGATGTAGTGCGGATTTGCGATTGATTTTGGTACCTGTGCAAGCGCGGCTTTTGCGCTCTCAAGAAAGAGCATCGTGATTTTATAGTCAAGCCATCCAAGATCGCAAAGTTTAATGGGGTCTTGCGTTTCGTTGAGCTGTTCTATGAGATTTGCGACTTTTTGAGGGTAGGGGAAGAACGCTTTTGAGAAGACCTCCCACTCATCGTCCTTAATACCTGTATAAAGCGCCTGAATACCGCTCTGTATTCCGCCTGCGGAAATTACGAGTACGCGCCGTTTTTTAAGCTGTTTGAGTTTGGATACTGCTGAGCTCATATACTCTCCTCCCTCAAGGATTATGCCGCTTAGCCACTGACGGATGTATGGTTACACCTTTTGGATTCTCACCGTAGTTGTTTTTTCCCGGCTGACTGTTTTGGCATAGCCAAACGATTGTTATAACGGTTGCGGCCGCCGACGCTAAAATTGATAATGTAATTGCGTATCCTAACACTGCTGGATATTCATATTGTCCCCATGCGGGTGTTGCCATGTTCCACCAAATTACTTCTAAAGTCATTGAGACTTTATAGGGAATCAGCACATACAAAAGATAGCGCCCATTTTTTCCTGTGTCTTGTATTCTTCTGAAAGAGACTGCCGAGAGCGGCATAAATAACGCAAGCCAGCACAAGAGAGCGGGTATAAATGTCAGCTTCCAGCTGATTTCTGCAGCAAGCCACACCGCGGCGGAAATAAAAAATGTGAGAATACAAAAAATGAAACTAAACAGGCTGAATCCCAAAAACTCTCTGCGCCGCGCCCTGCCTTCAAATGTCTTGTAGTTTTTCAGACACTTGACAAAGTATCCCCAAAGAGAGAGCTCTTTGGGATTTGTACCGGCCAGAGGCGCCGCAGCCGTCTGTTCGGCAAAATCGCTTGTGTTCGTTTCATAGGAGGTAAATTTGTTCATACGATAAATATACGTTGTGGATAGCCGCGGATGAAATTGTTCTCTCAAAGGGGATGGTATAAAGTTTTTTTAGCGCGAAACCGCCGTGCATAAATTATTTTAAATTTTTATTGCGCGGTTATCCTGTAGTGATATATAATAATAGTGTAACGTGATACTGTCTCCAAAATCTCAAATCCGAACAATCATAGTTGTACATATAAACATTTTCACAAACAACATCACCAGCAAGGGAGATGTAATGAGTATCACAAAATCTAAACGGCAGTTACTGAAAGCAATGCCTGTTATAGCGTTTAAGACGCTGCTTCTTGTATCGGCTTACGCTGCAAACTCATTCGCGCAGGAAGAGTCGGACGCGCAAATTCCGGTTGTCGTAAACGTGGCCGCTACGGTTAAGATAGACCCGCCGGCGGCTGGAATGGGTACCGGGGCGGAAGGAGCCGTAACGGCCAACACCGCAAGATCATTCGACATCAAATTAATCGGATTCAGAGCGGCGGCTCCCACGTCGGCGTCACACAGGCAAAACGCGCGGACAATAGCTCCAGCGTCGCTCACTCAAAAACGGGGAAACGCGGCATTGTCCCTTCATCCGCAGCAGTACCAAAACGCGGCGATAACACTGCACTCGCTAAGCGGCAGACAAATACTGAGCGGTAAAGCGTCCGCTTCAAAGGGCGGGCTTTCCATATCACGCTCAAACGTACCGGCGGGCGTCTACCTGCTTTCGGTTAAAGGGACAAATGGCGGCGCGTTTACAACGAGACTGACCCACAGCGGCGGCAGATTTAACATTAATGTTGTATTTAACGGCGAAGCGGCATACGCGCCGCATAGGAGCGCGGAGGCGCTTGTCAACTACGGTCAGTGGACGATAACCGTTACCGCGCCGGGGCATATAACCCAGTCGGAAAAGTTCTCGCCCTCAGAGGGGACTAACCCGCAGCAGTCGTTTACACTAACCCCAATCACGCAGACGACACCCGCTGATTTTACTGAAACAATAACTGTGAGCGGCACCGATCATTCTTTTAACATGGTATACATCCCGGGCGGCGCGTTCAGACTTGGCTGTGAGGGCAGCGGCTGCCCGGCTAATACAGCTGCCGTGGACGCCGCGGTCAGCCCCTATTTTATTGGAGCGGCCACGGTAACGACAGCTCTGTGGCGCGCCGTGATGGGGACGGGTGACGGTATCCCCGCAAGCCCCGGCGGCGCGACATGGTACGAAGCCCTGGAATTCGCCTGCAAGTTAAGCCAGCTGACAGGCAGAAATTATCGTATGATGACCGAGGCGGAGTTTGAGTTCGCGGCGAAAAATCACCGCGCCAGCTTGACAATAGGCACCACCGAAGAGTGGGCGTATAACACATGGAGCGCAACGCACATGGCCGGAACAGATCCCGTAGGACCGGGCAGCGGTACGCACAATCAGAAAACGCGGCGCAACGCGCAGGGGACGAGCGATAACATAACTGGACGCCTCATCCGTTCAATAGAAGGAATAGGCCCGGCGCTGCGTCTCACCCTCTCGGCAAACGGCGGGATACCGCCGAGTTACGTTCATCCGTGCGAACTTCACGCCCCGACTATGGGCGGCGAACCGGAGAACTCTTACCGCGATATGCGCTGGGTCACAGGCAGCGACGCAAGGTGGAGAATGGGCAGTACCGACCTGAGGATTTGGGCAGACGGTACCGCGAGACTGGGTACCACAAATGGTCAGTGGTTTACTTCAAACAATATCAACCTTGTGTTTGTTCCAAGCCCCGGTCAGGGCGGCGGTTTTGGTCCAGCACCAACTCTCACAAGATACTCATATATCTTCCTTAATGAATCGGACGGATCGTTTCTTAGCACCGGCATGGGCGGGTCTGGGAGAATGACAAGAGGTGCGGCAGATCACTTAGCCAAACCAACCGTAACCGGCCTGATGAGCGGTGAAGAGTTAGCGAGATCACAGCCCGATTTTGAGACACTTTATAAGATGGTTGACATGGTCAACATGCCGCAGTCTATAAGAGGTCAAGACAGCCGGCTTTTAGACGGGCCGGACTCGGGATGGATGCAAATCAACACCGGCAGTACGCACCATTACAGAAAAGACGTAGACCCCGATGAATTCCGGTTCATCGTCAGCGGAGCGCTTCTCGCCAACGGCAGCTGGTTTACAGTCAACAACACGTTCCTGCGCATAACGTACACCGGGTTCTATCAGAATTGTACGTGGGGCTGTCCCGGCGGCGGTTTTGGATGCGGTGTTGGCAATATGGTTCAAACATGTGTAGACACCGACAGACCTCTTGTTTATGAGGTTGACTATCTGTACAATATTACGTCGAGCGGGCAGTTTTTCCACAACTCGTTTATGGGGTATGAGCGCGGAGATATGAGAGTGTTCACAAAAATGGCCAACAGCGACTCTCGAATCGCGGCCATCGCTTCTCAATGCCAGCGCTGTGTAGGCGAGATTCCAAAGGGTCAAGGGGTTTCGATGTACGGCCCCGGCGGCTTTATGGAAGATGTCGGCGCATCGACATTCGTGCCGGCGCCCTGCCCTGCGGGCGGCTGTTAGTGACAGCGTTTATGTGAAACTGCGTATAAGGGGGCTGTCTCAAAATGAGGCAGCCTTTTTTTGAAAGCGCCCCTTCTTTTGACACACCATACCGCATTACACTATATTTATATATCTACAAACTGATTTTAACAGAGGGAGTCTCTTTTTATGCAGAACTGGAAAAAAAGTTTAGGCGGTTTACTGCTTATCATGGCAGTTTCATTTGCGTCAACATTAGCCCTGATATCCTGTGAGGATAAAAAAGAGGCTGCAAGCGAACCGGACAGCGCCGAATCAACAGTCTACGATCTTTATGTTATGAGCTTGTGTCCATTCGGTTTTACAGGGGTTGCCGAAATGATGGAGGTACTGCGCGCGTTTCCGCAGCGAAAGTTGAATGTATGGTTCATTGGCCGGGTTGAGGGCGACAGGCTCTCGTCTATGCGCGGAGAGCCGGAGATTTACGATCAAACCCTTTGGCTTGGCGTTAACGCGCTTTATCCGGCACGCTATCGTGAATTCCTTTCGCTTAGAGGGTCGCCTAAAGAATCAACAGAGGCTATTATTAAAAAGATGGGCCTTGACTTTGGAAAGATCAAACATTGGGCGGATAATGTGGGCAGAACTGAATTGCGTGAACACTTCATTCGCGGGAATAACCTCGGGATTAACGCTTCGCCTACGCTGTTAATAAATGATCAGCGGCACGCCGGACGCGTCGGCGGAGGGCACTTCGTTAGAATCAATTGCGCCGCGGCTGACCCAATGCCGCAGTTTTGCAAAGAGTATCCTGAGTGTTCGGATGACAATGATTGTTTTATGGCAGGTAAACTTGGAATATGCGTTAATCCCGGAAAAATGGGTAAAGAGCGCGCAACCTGTGAGTATCGGGATGATGCAGCTTTTACATTAACGGTATTAGTAGCCGACTCACCGATAGACAGATCCGAGGGTCAGGTTATTGACTGGTACAAAAGAATGCTGCCGGGCGCTAAAATTAATATGGTAAAATTTTCATCTGAAGAGGGACAGCAGCTGTTTAAGCAGCACAATCCGCCCGCGCTTCCGTTCTTCCACTTGGAACAGGCGGTCGAGGGAGCGCACCGGTTTTCAACGGCTGCGGAGAGACTTGAAAAGGCCGTAGACGGCGGTTATCAGGTCAGAAGAGGCATGGGCGTTAGAGATAATTACTTTCCGCAGCGAATAGAAAAACCGGATTTGATTGAGGTGTACGCAGATCCGTTAGCGCAAAACATAGGCGCGATAATTAACGTCATCCTGTCCAATCCCGATCTCGCGAAACGGGTCGTTTTGCGCCCGCTGCTCACCGGCGCTCAGCGTGATCAAAGTAATCCGGTTTTTTTGAACAGGATGCGCTCAGAAGAGGCGCAGCGGTGGATTACTCTCGCAAACGACTTCACCGGGAGCTATCAGCGGTACTTGAAAAGCTACGCCGAGAATCCCGGATCAACTTACTGGTTTAACTGGCTGAGCGGCGCCAATATCAGCAAAGAGAGGTTTTTACGCAGAGTTGAGGCTAACGAGGCGGCAATGGCTCAATATCGGGCAGATGTCGCGGCGATCTCTTCGGGGGATCCGGTTATGATCATGCTTAACAACAGGACGCGGGTTTCCGTACCGAACGAACGGGAACTTTTGCGGCTGCTGATACAATTTGCAGGATTGTGATAACCGAATCATGGCACGCGTTTAAACTGTGCCGCTAAGCAGTCTCACGGCCTTACGTGCAGCTGCGTGCGGTGCAGTGTAAGCGCGTGTCGTTTACCAGTATATATAACAAAGCATTAAATATTCAGTAAAGGAGGTCTTATGGCTGAAGCGGCACAAACACTAATCACGGATCTTGCGGGAAAGTATCTTACCTTTAAATTATTAAATGAAGAGTACGGTATTGAGATTCTCAAGGTAAGAGAGATTATCGGAGTGATGGCTATTACAAGTCTCCCGCGCACTCCGCCCTTTGTGCGCGGAGTTATAAATTTGCGCGGCAAAGTT
>WRCH01000049.1 GCA_009784115.1 Chitinispirillia bacterium | reverse complement strand
CTTGTACACACCGCCCGTCAAGCCATGAAAGATGGTAGTACCCGAAGTCGCTTCTCTAACCGCAAGGAAGAGTGCGCCTAAGGTAAGACTGTTGATTGGGGCTAAGTCGTAACAAGGTAGCCGTATCGGAAGGTGCGGCTGGATCACCTCCTTTCTGGAGAAGGCAGGAATGTGAAGTTCCTGTCGACGATTGACCGGAGAACCACGTATCACACATCAAAGTTTTTAGGGAGAGACGCATTGCAATGCGTCTGTACGTTAGGAGAAATTACAGAAAAGGCGGGTTTCAATTTGAATCCCGCCTTTTTTCGTTTGTAGACGATTTGTATAGTCAAGTTTCGGTAACATAAAATTTCTCATTTTACAGAATATCATCCCGCACAGGGGTTAAAATGAAAAAATTACCGCAACGAAAAACCATCCGGTTAAACGGATATGATTATTCAAACGCAGGTTATTATTTCATAACGATATGCGTCCAAAACCGCCGCGAATTATTATGCAAAATCACAAACGAAACGGTTTCCGCAGGGGACGCATTTGCAGGGGACGCACCCCCGTGCGTTCCGTCCTGTGTTCCAGGTACCCCGTTACCAAAATCGTATATCCCATCGTCCGAACCGGTTTCGCCATCGTCCGAACCGGCCATTTCATCGCCCGAAACGGTTTCACCAACGCCAACAACGGTTTCACCACCGTTAACAACGGTTTCACCAACGCCAACAACGGTTTCACCACCGTCAACAATGGGACGCGCGGGGGTGCGTCCCCTGCGAAATACCACGCCAACAACGGTTTCACCACCGTCAACAACGGGACGCGCGGGGGTGCGTCCCCTGTTGCGAAATACCACGCCAATAATAAAATTATCCGTAATCGGTGAAATCGTAAAAAAATATATTGACAATACACCATTGGTTTACGATAACGTTGGCATTGACAATTACGTTATAATGCCGAATCATATACATATGATTTTGGTTGTCAAAAATGGAAATATCGTCACGATTGGCGAAATGCACCACAGGGGACGCACCCCGTGCGTCCCGCCACCTGTATCGTGCGTCCCGTCATTTGGAACGGATGTCCCGCATCCAATATCGAATGATACAGATCGTACGAAATCAATAGTAGCAAAAACGATCAAGGCGTTTAAATCGTTAACAACGCGGGAAATCGGTTTTTCAATATGGCAGCGATCATATCACGACCATATTATTCGTAATGAACCCGAATATAAAAGAATTTATCAATACATTGATAAAAATCCCCAAAAATGGGCGGATGACCGTTGTTATTCATAGATGCGGTGTGTTTTAGTATCAGGCAATTATTACCCTACGCCCGAAGTCGAAGAAAAAAACTATACCGTCTGCCGTCATAATATATATTTATTAGCTGGTATAAACACGGGATTGTAGCTCAGTTGGTTAGAGCACTGCTCTGATAAGGCAGGGGTCAAAAGTTCAAGTCTTTTCAGTCCCACCATTTTTATGAAAACAATAACAGGAAAACACAACAGCGCGAAAGTCTACACCGATAATATCGAACCGTCGGCGGCGGCCCAAATTCAGGCTATTGTTGACTGCGAGGTATTTGCCGGAAGCAGTATCTGTATAATGCCCGATGTTCACGCCGGGATTGGGTGTACTATTGGGATGACTATGACGTTTACAGATAGAATCGTCCCCAATTTTGTTGGCGTTGATATCGGCTGCGGGATGCTGACCATCAACCTTGGTAAAATCGAAATTGATCTGCCCCGTTTTGACAATCAAGTAAAAAGAAGCGTTCCCAGCGGATTCCATATCCGCAATAATTGTCACCCATTTGTTAAAAATACACGTATTGATAAACTCATCTGCCCTGATGTTACTATGGCTCGCGCGCGGGACAGCGTAGGCACTCTTGGCGGCGGGAATCATTTTATAGAGCTTGCTAAGGATGACGACGGTAATGTTTACTTAGTGATACACTCAGGCAGCCGCAACATGGGCAAACAGATCGCCGAGTATCATCAAAAAATTGCAATATCAAAATGTCCCGACGTCCACAAAGATTTCGCTTTTGTTAAGGGTAACGATTACGATAACTATTTGAACGATATGCAAATCGCGCAGGAGTATGCCGATTGGAACCGCAGAGCGATAGCCGATTCTATAATATCAAACTATTTTTATTGTGCAGATACGGGTGAACCGTCAATACAATTAAATCAGCTTGATCAATTTACAACCACGCATAACTATCTTGACTGCGCAAATAAAATCCTGCGCAAAGGTGCGATATCAGCGCAAAAAGACGAGATCGTGCTGATCCCCATGAATATGCGTGACGGCAGTATCATTTGTAAAGGGCTTGGCAACAGGGAGTGGAACTGCTCCGCCCCGCACGGCGCGGGCCGGATACTTGGACGCGGCGCGGCTATGAAAGCGCTTAATTTGACTGATTTCCAAAAGTCAATGCAGGGTATTTATACCACTACCGTTAACCCGGAAACGCTTGACGAAGCGCCTATGGCTTATAAACCTATGGAAGAGATCATAAATAATATTGGCGGTACTGTGGAAGTTATAAAACACATCCGTCCGATTTATAATTTTAAGGCCGCTGAGGGGGGCAGAGGGAGCAGGCGCAGAAGGTAGTTGTACATTGTGTATTGCACAAGTTATCTTTATATAAATACACATAATCGCGGAAGTATCAAAAAAATGATAAAAAGTTACGCACTGTGGATTATCCCCGTAGTACTTGTCTTCTACCTGCTCAGCGTAGGCAAGCCGCTTTTAATTCCGCTTGTGCTTGCGGTGTTTGCCTGGTATTTGATTCATACGTTAACCAATTTTGTTACCAAAATCCCGCTTGGCAAAAAGCTGCGGATGCCGAAGCCGCTTGCGTTTTGCGTCTCACTTGTGGCAATTGCCGCCTCTATTTACTTCGCGTCACGCATAATTACCTCCAATATCGCGGAGGTTGCGGCGGCGGCGCCCGCGTATCAGTATAATCTTGAACAGATGAGCCGCCGTCTTCTCGCGGTGATCCCCTGGCATGAGCCGCTTTCAATTAATAAACTTATCGTGGACATTGATTTTGGCGCCACCGCGCGTTTTGCGGCGCGCGAAGCGACAAATATTTTTGGGCAGGGCGCGTTTGTGCTTCTTTATCTTATGTTCATTTTTCTTGAACAGAGGAGCTTCGGCCAAAAACTTATAGAACTCATTCCTAAGAAAAAGCGCCAAAAAAAGGTCAAAGAGATAATCAAGCGTATTGATCTTGATGTGCGTACTTATATTGGAATCAAGACAATGGCAAGCATTGCAACAGCGCTGTTCAGCTATTTTATCTTTTTAGCGCTGGGACTTGATTTTGCCAGTTTTTGGGCATTTTTAATTTTCCTGTTCAACTATATCCCCACTATCGGTTCTATTGTGGCTACTGTTTTGCCCTCTCTTATGGCACTTGTACAGTATGATACTTTCGCGCCTTTTTTTATAATTCTCATAGGCGTATCTATAGTACAGCTTGTTATAAGCAGCGTGCTTGAACCGAGATTTATGGGAGACCGCCTCAATGTTAGTCCGCTTGTGATAGTGGTCTCGTTGACATTATGGAATAAAATTTGGGGAATCCCCGGTATGATTTTATGTATCCCCATAACCTCTATAGGGATGATTATTCTCTCGCACTTCCCTCAAACCCGCATGATAGCCGTGGCGCTCTCAAGAAACGGCAAGCTCTCAGAAGCCGCGATCGAAGCGGTATCTCAAGACGATGACGAGGAAGATGCAGAGTACGAAAAAGACGCGAGAGATTAAAATTTCATCCCCGCCGCGCCATTTGCATAAGCGCCGTATCAGCCAATACAAGCGCGGTCATCGATTCAACCACAGGCACCGCACGATGAACAACGCATGGATCATGGCGCCCTGTTGATTTGAGTACCGTTTCATTCCCTTGGTAATCAGCAGTTATTTGTTCTTTGCTGATCGTCGCCGCAGGTTTAAACGCTGTGCGGAAGCAGATCGGTTCACCGTTTGATATTCCGCCCAAAACTCCGCCGCTTCGATTTGTCAAAGTACCAAGTATCGCTTTATCACCGTGATTTTTCTTGACAAAGAGATCATTATGCTCAGACCCGCGCATGGCCGCGCCCTCAAATCCCGAGCCGATTTCAAATCCTTTTACCGCGGGGATAGAGAGCATCGCGGCTCCAAGAGCGGCTTCAAGTTTGTAAAAGACAGGCTCCCCCCACCCGGCGGGTACATTTTTACATACACAAGTGACAATACCGCCGATTGAATCACCCTCTTCCTTAACCTCGTGTATAAGCGCTTCCATAAGTTCGGCGATATGAGAATCGGGACAGCGAACCGGATTTTCATCAACGATAGAACGGGTTATATAGCTCATATCGGATATTTGCGCGCTGATATTTCCTACTGAGGAGACAAAGCCGACGATCTCTACGCCAAACCGGTCTCTAAGAAAAATCTCCGCCGCCGCTCCTGCCGCGACTCTCCCTACGGTCTCCCGTGCGCTTGCCCGTCCGCCGCCGCTTGACGCTTTTACCCCGTATTTCATCAAATAAGTATAATCGGCGTGAGAGGGACGGGGGACTTTCGTTTCAGCGCAATAATCACCGGGTCGTTTATCTCTGTTTTCAACCACAAGCGTTATAGGAGTTCCAAGCGTAATTCCGTTTTCAACGCCGGAAATAATTTTTACAGTGTCGCTCTCATTGCGGGGTGTGCTGATTGAATTTTGACCGGGTCTTCTGCGGTCTAATTGTACTTGAATCATCTCTTCACTTAGAGGAATTTGCGGTGGGAAACCGTCGATGACCGCTCCCACGGCTCCGCCGTGAGATTCGCCGAACGTTGTGACTTTTAAAAAACTACCGAATGTATTTGACAATTTTTACCTCTTTTTATTCGATGATGAAGAATTCGGCACAAGTCCGTCTAAAATAGCAAGAGCTGTTTCATTAGGACTCAGCGTATCGTTGACTATTACCATATCCGCAAGAGCCGAGTATACAGGCTCACGCTTTTTCCACTCATCACTGACGCCCTGCGGTGAATTTCCCATTGACGCCGGGATTCCTTTATCCGCCATTCTTTTGAGAATAACTTCAACGCCGCATTTAAGATAGACTATATGTCCCATAGATTTAAACAGCGTGCGGTTTTCTTCCCGCATGGGAGCGCGTCCGCCGGTTGACAAAATCGAAGAGCGCATTTTACTAAGTGATATAATAGCTTCTGTTTCAAGTTCGTTAAAACCTTGTGATCCAGCACTCTGAAAGATCTTTCTGCATGAGAGAGCGCTTCCGTGTTTTTTTTCGTAGATGTTTTCTATCACACGGTCAAGATCGAAACATTTACACCCGGCAGCATTGCTCAGAGCAATAGCGGCCGCTGATTTACCGCAGGACGCAAAACCTATTAAAATTATATTATTCATACAAGCTCATACAGAATAATATCTGCCGGATCAAGTATGAATCCATCCAATACATTGCCCTTGGGCAGATCGTCAGGGATAAGCTGCTGCGCCTTGGCGCACTCACGGATCTGTGGGGGCAGATCACGTTTTTCGACACGCGTCTCTCCTGTCATATTTTTATTGATACACACGCAGACACTTTTATTCCCAACATCACTGCTCTTTTCGAGAAAGATAAACGGACGGCTGAAATCATTGAGCGTTTTCCAATTTCCCTCTTCGCCAAGCACTTTTATTGTTGTTTTAAGGCGGTTTATTTTCGCGATCCACGGGCTTAAATCCCACTTGTGTTTATCAACGTCATCAGGCGTGCCCCTAACCACATCCATGCGGGTTACCGCGCCGTATTCGTAATCCTGAGGCATCAAAAGTCCCTCTGAAAATAGAGCCGCAAACGCGTAGCGGAACTTTTGTACCTGTATTGTTGCGGGAGGAACGCTTGCGAGACGCTCAGTATCGTGAGACTCAGGAAATGCTATTGAGGGGGCGATTTTTTTATTGAGAGCGTGCTGGTCGAGAGCCCACGGTTTATCAAAATCCCACCACTTTGAGGAGTTAAAGAGATAATCAAATCCTGCGTTTCCAAGAGCTTCAATTTCACTTATTTGACACCCAAGAGTCTCAGCGTAAAATTTTGTATTTGCTTCGCGTTTTTTTGCGGATGATATTAAAAACTCCCACAGCTCCCCCGGTACCTGATAAGCGGCGTCGCATCGATATCCAAGAACTCCCATTTTTTGAAAAAACGCGATGAGATTATCCCAATACGCCCAAAGATTTTTCTTGTCAACGCTGAATTTATTGTCAATAGTCGCCAGATCCCCCCAAACAGTTACATTTGACGGATCGGAAGGGTCAACCGCGAAAGGGCTTGCGAGCTTGCCGTTTTTATCATACTTGTACCACTGCGGATTACTCTTTGCGAGATCACTGTCAAAGGCGGTATGGTTTATTACGAGGTCAATAATAAACTCAAGATCGTTCTTTTTGCAAAGATCGGCAAAATGCCTGATCGGAGCGAAGTCAAAAGGGTCTTGGGATTTTTTGAGAAAGAGCGGGTTTAGTTTATAGTAATTTTTTACTGCGTAAAGACTGCCTGAAAAGCCGGTTTCGTGGAATGGATTGACAAATACAGCGTTAAATCCCATCTCCTTGATATGAGGAATCGCATCGTTCCACTGGTCAATTGTCTTAAAATGGCGCGGGAAGAGATTGAAAATAATCGGCGCGTCGGTTTTGGTTTTAGCGCTCATAAATCACCTCCGAGTATAATGTTATCTATCAGTCTTGTCCCGCTCTCATTTGTCCGGCAAGCGATCGCTATAAGAGCGGGTTTGTCTATTTTCTCTAACGGGTTGATACATACCGTATCAACAATTTCAATGTACTCTGTTTTTATCATACGTCCGGTATCAAGAATTGACTGCACGCGGTTTTTTATTGCTTGACCGCTGCGTTCACCATCATCGTAAAGTTTTTTCGCTTCTGTCAAACTCTTGCAGATAAGCGGCGCTTCTCTGCGCTCATCTTCTGAGAGATACACATTGCGCGAACTCATTGCAAGACCGTCGTTCTCTCTAATGATAGGCGCCGTAATTAACTGTAATGACATATTAAGATCCTGCACCATACGCTTTATAACGATGACCTGCTGAGCGTCTTTTTGGCCGAAAACCGCGATTTGCGGTGATACAATATTAAACAGTTTAAGGACTACTGTCGTTACGCCTCTGAAATGCGCGGGACGGCTTGCCCCGCACAGGGTATTGGTGATATTTTCGACAGAAACGTATGTACTGTAGTTTTCAGGATACATATCGGACGGTTTTGGCGCGAAGATACAGTCACATCCTGCCGCTTCCGCAAGTTCGCAGTCTCTCTCAAACGGGCGGGGATATTTGCATAAATCTTCTTTCGGCCCAAACTGTGCAGGATTGACAAACAGGCTCATCACCAGGAAATCACACTGCCGCGAAGCGATTTTCAAAAGGGAGAGATGTCCCTCATGGAGCGCTCCCATAGTTGGCACCAAAGCGACCCTGCGCCCGCTTTTTTGAGCGGTAAGTGAGAGATTACTCATCTCCTGACACGACTCTACGATTTTCATCTTGATCCGCCCATCGGATTATAATAAGTGGTGCCGGACTTAACAGAAACAATCTGCCCGGTAATCTCGTCAAGATGAGCGTTATTGTATACAAAATCAATATCATCAGCGTTAATAATCAATAATGGACTTGCGGTATAATGAGAAAAAAAGTAATTGTACGATTCGTTAAGCTCCTCAATATACCGCGGATCGATATTGGCCTCAAACTCACGCCCCCGCTTCTCTATGCGCTTAATAAGAGTATCGGTTGACTCCTGTAAGTAAACTACAAGATCGGGCCGCGGGGCGGAAGCTTCGAGCAGACGGGCGATATTGTTATAGAGGCTAAGTTCCTCATCCCGCAGATTCATTGACGCGAATATTCTGTCTTTCGCAAACATATAATCGCTTATGGTCACACTGTGAAAAAGATCCTGCTGCGCGACCATAACGGAGATCTGCTTATAGCGCGAAAGCAAAAACCAAAGCTGTGTTTGAAACGCGTAAGAGTTTCTATCCGTATAAAATTTTGGCAAAAACGGATTCTCATCCACCTCCTCAAGCACAAGCCGCGCGCTAAACCTGTCCCTCAAAAGATTGCAAAGCGACGTCTTGCCCGCTCCGATAACTCCCTCTATGCAAAGATAATTTACATGCGGGGGAAATTTCAGTTCCTGACTCATTTTTATTTGACCTCTATAAAAAGAACATTTTGCGCTCTTACCTCAGCGTTCATCTCTTCACATAATTTCTCTATACTCTTGCTGACACCCTGCACAATCCATCCTTTGTCAATTTGAGATAACCCCTCCAAACAAAAACGCCTGTTTATGATTTGAGGATGAGGAATTGTAAGCTCCGGGGTGTTTATCTCAAGATCACCAAAGAGCAAAATATCAACATCGGCAGTACGATTATCCTTTACCTTATCCCTGCGCCGTCCAAGCCCCTTTTCAATCTCTAAACAGGATGACAATAATTCTTGCGGTGATGCGCTGTAATAACCTGCTATTATTCTGTTAAGATAGTTGGGTTGATCATAATAGACCCCCACAGGCTCAGTCTCCATAAGCCGCGACATCCGTACATCTGACAAAATCAGCTTAAGCTCACGCTCCATCGCTTTTATATACCGCTCACGATCACCGAGATTACTTCCTATGCTAAGCGCTGTCAGATTCATAAATTACTTTATTTCACAGGGTCGCGAAAATTAAATTGTTTTATATTGTCTGATTTATCCTTGAACTGCCCTAAAAGCTCAGACGCGCTGCCTACAATAACCGTCACAAATTTTTGCGCAGAAAAGTATTTTTTTATTGCGCCGTTTACAATATCCAATGACAGATACTCCATTCGTTTATGAAACTCTTCGATATAGGAATCACCGTAGCCAAAAAATCTCAGCCACAGCAATTTATCTACAACGCTTGATATTCCTTCTAATTGAAAAGCGATATTGCCTATTACAAATTTTTTCGCGTTTTCAAGCTCCTCCGCGGTCACCCCATGTTCGCAAAACCGCCCGTATTCCTCCAAGACGGCGCTGTAGACCTCCGCCGCGCTTTGATTTTGAGTATTTGTGGAGATGCGAAACGCGCCGAAGCGCCGCTCCGCCACAAGATACGAAGATATATCATAGACCTGCCCCTGACGCGAACGCACCGTTTTCATAAGTCTTGACGAAAAGCTGCCGCCGCCAAGTATGTAGTTTGCAAGCGTTATGGCGTCATGCTCTTTGCAATCCTCCCCCGGCAGAGGGCAGCCTATAAATATCGCCGCCTGTGTTGACTCCGGCTTGTCAACAATACGGAATCCGCCATGAAAATTTTCAAGAGGCAGGGCTTCCACTGCTTTAACATTTGAGACAGGAGCGTCCATAAGAAGTTTCATGTAACGCTCTTTAAACTCTTGAGGATCAAAATCACCGGCCACGATAAGAAGCGCATCCGACACGCTAAAATATTGACGGTGAAACGAGCGCACTTTATCAGCGCTTATACCGTGTATTGATTTAACAGTCTGAAAGCGGCCGACAGGGTGCGCAGCGCCCGCAAGCTCCCTGTAGAAATGGCGGTTAGCGAGCGTAGAGGGATTAGACGCGTCAACAGTGAGCGCGGCGATGGTCTCTTTTTTATATCTGCTTAATTCACTTTTGTCAAGCGCAGGATTAAAGATCATCTCCCAAAAAAGCGGCATAAGCTCGTGAAAAAAAGCGCTGATCGACCGCATCTCAAAAACGGTGTGCTCCTCCCCGGCGCTTGCGTTAAGCGAGGCGCCGAGAAACTCTATCTTTTCTGTAAACTGTTCCGCGTTCAAAGAGCGTGTGCCTCTTTGCGCTGCCCCTACCGCAAGCTCCGTTATCCCCTCAAGTCCAACAGGATCACAAAAACGGCCGAACGGCATCTGTAAAGCCGTTACTATACCCTCCTGAGTACGGTCGGGCAGCAATATCAACCGCAATGAATTTTGTAAAACGATCTCTTCTTTCGGCGGAAATTTGTATTTGAAAGACATATTTCTCCCTATTTAAATATCCTTCTGAGAAGCCCCGCGCCTAAAAGCATTGGATTCATTTTTTGAGGCTTAAGATAAAGCGAGTGCATTTTTGAGCCGCTCCAGTAACGCCGCGCAGTCTCTGTAAGCGTCTCTTTGTCCATTTTTTTAAGTTCGTCAAGACGGCGTACCCATAACCTGTAATCACCCTCAAGCGTCTCCCCAAAACCAATTCTGTGCGCAATATTTTCCGCGCCGTGCAGTTCAAACGCGCGGCTTGTGAGAGTCGCGTTCTTTACCTTTTGAAATTCATCATCGGTAATTCCATCACTCTTTATAATGTCAATCTGACGGTTCAATTCAGAGCGCACCCTGGTAAACGGCATATCGGGAGTAAACACCGCGATAAACATCGACATACCGGCACGGGCGAAGAGCTGATTCATCCCCCCCGCCATAACCGCGACAGATTTTTTTCTTACCATCTCGCGGTAAAGCCTGCTTGACTCTCCCCCGGAGAGCACAATCTGCAAAATATCAAGAGCAAGCGCATCTTCATTAGAAGAGGGAGGCGCGGGGAAACCGCACACAAGCGCGGGGATATTAAAATCAACAGCGCGCTGCATTTCGTGAATACCGTCAGGAACAATGAATTCATCGTTATCAATACTATTGCTGGTTATTTTTCCCTGTTTCTCACCGAAATACTTTTCTGCCTTAATAAATACTTCCTCTTCACTTTGAAAATCACCCACAATCACCAAAACTGCATTTTGCGGAACATACCATGAGTGATAATATGATCTGCACTCGTCAACCGTAACGCTTTGCAAATCCTCAATAGTGCCTAATGGATTATGGCTGTAAGGATGATTACCGAAAAACTCGCTGCGAAACTCTAAAAACGCTCTTGTCATCGGATTATTCATATAAGTGTGATACTCTTCGATCATCACGCGGCGCTCCGCCTCAAAAACGTTATGGTCAAGCGTCAGCCCATCCATGCGGTCCGCCTCAAACTCAAGCACCATGTCAAGACCGTCTCTTGGAACGCTGTTGAGAAACGCCGTCACATCCTCAGCGGTAAACGCGTTGCAGTGTCCGCCGAGTTCATTTATGCGCAGCGAGTGCTCCTCATCCGGCAGATTCGCGGTTCCACGGAACATCAGATGTTCAAGAAAGTGGCTTACCCCTCTTATGCCGTCACGCTCATTGAAACTGCCGGTTTTATACCAAACCTGAACAGAGACAATAGGCGCGTCGCTCTTTTTGAGGCAGATCGCCTTCATACCGTTGGCAAGTGTTTTCTGTTTTATATTATCAAGCATTTTTAATTTTCCCTGATGTCTCCGCGTCCTGTAGGGACGCTCGCGGCGTGTTTTTGCCGCGTCTCTATAGCCCCGGGTTTTAACCCGGGGTTTATCATATTATTTAACATTTTTATCCATTATCATTTTTATGTTTTCAAAAGCGCTTCAAGCCGCGCCGACGCGTTTTCAACAATGCGCTCAAAAAACAGTTCGCCCTGATCTGCGCAAAACTCCGCGTCCTGCGCAAGAAATGTTCCCTGCGGAAAAAGCGCCGCTAATTTTTGCGGATCCCTCCCCCGTTTTTTCCAATTCTTATACTCTGTATCATTGACGATTTTACTTTGAGATGGTGTTAATCCACACTTTTTCTCTTTGATCATATCGGGTGACAAATACGAAACAAGCGATAATATCAGCTCATCATCCCTATCAACGTTTTTATTTAGTTTTTTTATATCGTTGATATCGCAATCGCAAATATTAAAAAAAACGCATTTTACTTGGTGATATTTCTTTTCTAATCGGCGTATTGCCTCTGCCGCCGGATTGATATTAAAAGGCGCCGCGTTCACCAAAAATATTTTACAGATCCCCTGAAAAACATACCCGTGCAGTATCTCACAGAGCATATTGATAAATGTGCGCGGCTTAACCCCCGCCGCTCCCGCAAACGATATAAAAGGGGTTGAGCATCCAAAAGGAATAGTTGCAGACGTCAGCACAGAAAAACGCGCCGATAACGCATCCGTCACTTTTTTGACACATAGTGACTCCGCCCCAACCGCCCCAAAACTTCCAAAAGACTCGCATCCGCCAAGAGGCACTATCAAAACAGGTGATTGCGAAATACGCTCTTTAACCTCGAACGTGCAGAGCTGCTCTATATTGTAAACATTTTTTTCAGCCCTACCCTCGTTCATGCGATATCCTAAATTAACAGGAAATGGAATTGGGAGAGAAAATTAATTGTTGATCCTTTTATTCCCGCACCCCTTTAGGGGAGCTAAGAGTGTAACGGCGGGTTTTAACCCGCTGCTCTTGAAAATCGGAGTGAGAGGATTTGAACCTCCGGCCCCCACGTCCCGAACGTGGTGCGCTACCAGACTGCGCTACACTCCGTAAAACCTTTAAATACTGCCTGAAAAACAAGATTTGTGATAAGAAGCTATAAGTTTAAGTTTTTAGCTGACCGTTAAATATACGTTATGAGATAGGATTCGGGCAAGTGCCGTTTATTCTTGATGCGGGGTACGAATTAAAAAATACGCGTAAATCAGAATTAAAAAAAAATGTACGACATACGTTCGTGATATATTAGTTTTATATTCGGCGGTATTTATAATACCTGTTATAGATTTTTTTATAGATATGCAAACACTTTCTAAATCATAAACCTAATTTTTTTAATGACGGGGGCAAAATGAACAGAACTTCAATTTTGACAAAAACCGTAACGACAGCTCTCGCGCTCTGCGCTATGTTCTCTTCGGCATTTGCCCAAACAGCGCCCGCAGGCAGTCCGGTGGCAGCACACGGTCAGCTGCGTGTCTTAAACGGCAACATTGTCGGGACGCATAATAACCCCGTGCAATTGCGCGGTATGAGCCTGTTTTGGAGCCACAGCCAACACGCCAGACACTTCTATAACGCAGCGACAGTCGCGCATTTGGCGACTGACTGGCGGGCAAGCGTTGTGCGGGCGGCTATGGCGATCGATCCGCAGGAGAACTGGGGCGGTCCCGGCGAACAGACATTTTTGGGCGGTGACAGAATAAACAACAGGCAGCGCGTGCTTGACGTTGTAGCCGCCGCGCGCACCCAGGGCATCTATGTGATTATAGACTGGCACTCATACCGGGCGCATAACATTAACAGCGGCGGTATAAACGGGCAGACGGAAGCGGTCGCTTTTTTCACAGATATGGCGCAGATGTTCAACGGTGTGCCTAACGTAATCTACGAGATTTACAACGAACCCGGTGAAAAGACTTACAGCAATAACCCCGCGCAATATTGGACGACCATCAAGCCCTATATGCAGGCAGTAGTTAACGCGATAAGACAGCACGACGCTTTAAACCTTATAATGATCGGAACTCCCAACTGGTGTCAGCACCCGGATGTCGCGGCGGCAGATCCGATTACCGGTACTAACTTAGTTTACACATTCCACTTCTACGCAGGCGGCGGAAACGACCACAGGCAAACTCTCAGAGACCGTGTTACTTTAGCGCGCACGCGCGGTGCGGCGGTTTTCGCTTCGGAGATCGGATCCGTAAGTCCCGATGGTGCGGGGTCTCATAACGCCCCGGAGACAGATATTTGGATGAACTTCATGGATGAGCGCCACATCGGCTGGGCGGCTTGGTCTTTAAGCGCAATGAATCAGGGCAGCGCCGCTTTGTCAAACGATCAGGGCCAATCATCTACTTTAGCAACCAATCCAGCCAGCTGGACGCTATCCGCTTCGGGCAGCTACTTCCGCGACAGGATAAGAGCCGGAGCGACCCTTCCAACCGTCACAAGCGTGACGATATCACCGGCCAGCGCACAGGTGGCAAGAGGCACAACTCAGCAGTTTACCGCAGCCGTTGCCGGTGCCAACAATCCCTCACAGGGGGTAACGTGGACAGTAACGGGTAATCAGTCCTCTTCGACAAATATAAATATTAACGGTCTGCTTACAGTCGCGGCGGGTGAAACAGCATCGTCGATCACCGTACGGGCGACATCAACCGCGAATACCGCAGTATCGGGTACGAGAGCGGTTACCATCACCGCGTCAACCGGAATTTTCATACTTGATGATCTTGAAGACGGCGATAACCTAAATAATATGGGCTTGGCGTGGTATTACGTTGTAGCCAGCGGAAACGAATCCGGCGGAACTCCGCTTGAGACCGCGACCGCCGCTAATCCCCGCGCGATAATAACGAACGCCGGCCCCGCAGACGCCGACGGCCCAATGTCATTTGTCCCTATGGCAAACAACTCATCTGCCGGAAACCTCACCGCGGCTCAGGTGGGTCCCGCGAGAGGCGATTATGTCGCGGCACTACGGTTTGTCAACCTGACACAGCACGTGGGCACGCCCGGACCTGCGGCTGATCCTACATACGCGCGCCACGCCTCTGTCGCTATGGCCACCGAGCTCTCTTCAAGAACCAACGTCGGCATCGGCACTAATTTCAACACTGTTACGAATATCTCGTTTGACATGTGGGCGCCAACCGGAATGGTGGTAATATTTAAGGTGCAGACGACGGAAAACGCGGCCGGTAACGACAACTCCTACAAGACCGTTGTTGTTGGTACGGGAAGCTGGACTACCTATACCGTGCGTCTTACAAGCAATTTGGACAGAGCTCCCACAGCGACCGGCGCTATCAGCGTAGCCGGAGCCGCTATTACCGGTGTAGGCCCTATCGAAAATATCTGCGCAACCGGCGGCGGTATAGCGGGCGATCTCTGTCAGGAGCCGTGGTACGGATCGCATTTCCAGTTCAGACGCCAAAACGTGACCGCGCTTGCGTGGCAAGTCAACACCTACGGCGACTATGGCAACGATACGCGGCTAACCGCCAGCAATACAGTAATTGTGGACAATATTATGTTTGATAATTTTACCGCGCCTGTGACATCAATTCTGTCGCAAGACAGAGTGATCCCCGGCTCTAAGCCCGGTATGGACGCTGATAATTCCGCCGCTTCAGCCGCGTTGACAGGTGAGTTCACCGCGGGGCCCAATCCTGTGGAAAAATCATCCGGCGCGGTGAGTCTCTTTTGGCAGGGCAAACGTATACAAAACGCCGCGCTGTCTGTTTATGACGCTTCCGGTAATGTCGTAGTAAGAAAAATCGGCATAAAAGACAAAGCGTCCGACACACAAATCCGCCGTGAAGTTGGAGCGTGGAATTTGAAAGACCGCAAGGGCCGTCTTGTCGGCGAAGGTGCGTATCTCGTTAGAGGGACAATTACTGATGTCAACGGCAAAAAGGAGAAAATTTCTTTGATGATAGGCGTCAGGTAATATTTATTAATGTAAGGATGTGCAACTTAACGCACATATACATTGTCTGAATCAGGATGGCCGGGATTAGAGGATGTACAGGATTAGGAATATACAATTTAAAATCCTCCCTTGTAAATCCTTAAATCCTGTAAATCCTGATTCAGACAGTGTATTCAGCCTCTAAAACCGCAACACACTCCACATGATTAGTATGCGCAAACATGTCCACCCCTTTAAGACTTGTAAGATGAAAACGCGGAGAGAGCATCTTTATATCCCTAAGTAAACTTTGAGGATTACATGATACGTAGATTATCTTTGAGACCGATGAGTTTTTGAGAGCATTGATGACGCGCTCCTCCAAGCCCTTGCGCGGCGGGTCAACAATCGCGATATTAAAATCATCAGTACATTCAGCAAGAAGAGCGCTTGCGTCTCCCGCTAAAAATTTTACGTTTTTTACCTCGTTGACACGTGCAGCTGCAATCGCTTCGCGAACTGAATGCCGGTTTTCCTCTATGCCAAGAACACGCGACGCTTTCTGCGAGACCCAAAGCGTTATTGTTCCAACGCCGCAGTATACATCCAATACACTGCTGCCCTGCGGTATCTGTTCCAAAACTAAATTATAAAGCAGAGGCGCGGCAAAAGGGTTCACCTGAAAGAAAGTTGACAATCCCACATTAAACCGGTATTGACCGAGCTTTTCCTTTAAAAACTCTCTCCCCCGCCATACCTCATAATGCTCGCCGAGCACTACGTTTGTGCTTCTTGTGTTTACGTTTTGGACAACGCCGATTATTTGCGAATTTTTGCTTATGACTTTTTGCGCTTCGTCCATAAGCGATCTTGCGAAATTGCGGGAACCGGGTATTCGTCCGCCGTTAGTGACGAGTCCCACAAGAATCTCTCCGGTAGACGCTCCTTTACGCAAAAGACAATGACGCAAAAAACCGCTTCCTTTACGTTCATCATACGGTTGAAACCCAGCCTTTTGCGCCCATCGCCGTATTGTATGAGCGATAGCTGTGAGATCGCGGTCCTGAACAAAACACTCCTTTTGGTCAATCACGTTATGAGAATCCAACGCGTAGCATCCCAAAGTAATTTTTCTGTGCTGACCTTTGCCGAAAGAGCCAAACGGCAGCTGTACTTTGTGGCGGTAATACAACGGGTTCGGACTCGCGGTGATTTCAGGGATATCAATATTAAACGATGAAAAAATGTTATGAAGCATCTTTTGTTTTGACGCAAGCTGTTCTGAATACGGTATGTTAAGGGCTGTACAGCCGCCGCATTTTGGGAAGTGAGCGCAAGTTATTGGATTTTGATCTGAATTTTTCATTGTTTCTGCCCCTCAACCGCCGTAAACCCAATCACCGCGCAGGACGCGGCTACGTTGATAGAATTCTTGTGTCCGTAAAGCGGAATCTCCACAAGCTCATCACATAAGTCAAGCACATCACGGCTCACACCAAGAGCTTCATTTCCAAAAACAATTCCAAGCGGCGAAGGATATTTCGCTTTAGTATAGGGTATTGACGATGACGTCGTCTCTGCCGCCCAAACCGCGATTCCTTTACCTTTGAGATAAGTAACAGCGTCTACAGTTGTATCAAATTTTTTCCAAGGAACATAATTGATCGTACCGAGTGATGTTTTGTCAAGTTTTAGATGAGGCGGAAACGCCGTGTATCCGCACAAAAAAAGGCCGCTCACGCGCATCGCGTCGCAAAGCCTGAATATTGATCCTACATTAAACGCACTTCTCAGATTGTCAAGGATAATGTATAAAGGATTCTTATCAAGTCGATTATACTCTTCAAGCGGAATAGAGATATCAAAACTTCTCACATGGAAATTAGTCTCCGTATCACCCTGCTTTTGCCGCTTACTCATATCTGCCCGCCTCAACAGTAACTGGCTTAGGTGATACTTCCTTATGATCAGCCAAAGAAGCCTTGCGAACCTTCTCCGCCCACAGCAAAAAGAAAAGTCCCAAAATAAAAAACAGGTTGACCGATGATATTCCTATTCTTGACGCAAGAAAATCGGGCGCGCCAGCTTTTTGCATAATCACCGCAACACTGCCCACTACCACAGGGCCAATTATGGCAAACCGCGCTGCAATGTTATAGAAACTGAAATATTCTGTTGATCTGTCTGCCGGAATGAGCTTGCCGAAATAGGAGCGTGATAGCGCCTGAATTCCGCCCTGAGCGAGCCCGATAAAACTCGCGAGTATAATAAAATGCGTCTCCGTACGCATTAAAATAGAGCCGAAACTTGTTACCAAAATATACACCAATATCCCAAAAGCGATCATACGCCCCGTACCGACGCGCCCCGAGAGATACCCAAAGAGAAGCGATGACGGAAAAGCGACAAACTGTACTATTATAAGCGCCGTCATAAGCGCGTTGGCGGTAAATCCTATAGAGAGCCCAAAGTCAACCGCCATGCGGATAAACGTATTAACACCGTCAAAATAGAGCCACCACGCGCACAAAAACAGCAGTATAACTTTGTTTTTGATAATTGAAGAAAATGTACTTCTGATAGTTATAAAACTGCCTTTAATAGATTTAAAAACAGAGACCGGTGTACCCGGCCCACGTCTTTTCTCCTTGACAAACAGAAACAGCGGTATCGAGAAAACAACCCACCAGACCGCAACTGTGAGAAACGAAACTCTAACCGCGTGCGCCATGTCTCTTAAACCAAAAAATTCAGGTTTGAGAGTCATCACCACATTAAAAATAAAAAGCAAAACCGAACCTATGTAGCCAAGAGCAAACCCGAGACTCGATATAAAGTCCATGCTTTTATTGTCGGCGACATCTACTATAAGTGAATCATAAAAAAGACCGGAGCAGGAGTAGCCGATATTGCCGAGTATGAAAAGCGCGAGCGCCAAAACCCACGCCCCCTGGGCAACTAAAAAAAGCGCGGCGGTGCTGATAGCGCCAACTGCTAAAAAATATCCCAAAAAACGCTTCTTTCCCATCCCCGCGTCCGCGAGAGCGCCAAAAACAAGCGACAATACGGCAATAATGAGTCCCGCGGTAAAATGTCCGATCCCAAGCCACATTGTACTTTTGATAGCGTCGGCGCCGCTGTAATAACTCTTAAAAAACAGAGGAAAGAAACCGGCTAAAACGGTAAGCGCAAACGCGTTACTGGCCCAGTCGCCAAGACACCACGACAGCGCCTCTCTGCGATTAGCTGTTTTCATCACGTTTTTTTCTCTTTTTTCTCCGCGGCAGGAAATAATACGTTGTTAAGGATAAGCCTGTAACCCGGAGAGTTCTTATGCAGTTCAAGCATGGTGTGCTTAGAGCCGACTAAGTGAGCGTAGTCTTCGGGGTCGTGTCCGCCAAGATAGGTAAACTGCCCTTTGCCGAATACGCCGTGAATATACTGCACCATTTTAGTTCCCGGCACCTCGCCCAAAATCACAACGCTCGGCTTAATAACATCGCGGTTAAAGGAGGTGAGAAGTCCATGATACGCCTTTATGACAGAGGTGTGATTTTGATTGAGCATTGTAGGGACGGGGTCAAGTTTCGCGCTGAACTCAAACAGTACAAAGTCAAGCGCCGGCAGACGGTTTGGGGTATTGACCTGATTAACGTCTATATTGTCAAATGAGCAGACAAGCGGGTCTGTGTTGATTGTAAAATTATGGAACGCCATTGTATTGTCAAAATTGAGTTTTGCCTTATAATCGGGGTCAAGCCCCGGGCCGCCGTATACTTCTGAGACGATATTTGTGCCAAGCGCGGCAAGAGCAATTTCAAGGGTATTGGGCGCGCTGCACATTGCAAAGAGAAATCCGCCCGCTTCCACAAAGTTGCGAATCGTTAAAGCGACCGCCTTTTTGCAGTCGCTTACATATTTAAACCCGAGCTCTTTTGCAAGCGTCTCAAGTTCAAGGCGCTGCTTTTGGTACCACGGAGCGTGAGAGAACGAGGCGTGGAATTTACTGTACTGACCCGTAAAATCCTCATGATGCAGATGCAGCCAGTCATAATCGGCTAATTTTCCGCCCAAAACCTCCCTGTCGTATACTTTGTCAAACGGAATCTCGGCATAAGTGAGCGCAAGCGTTACAGCATCGTCCCAGGGCCGCTTCCCCTCCGGGGTGTATACGGCAATTTTGGGCGCCTTTTCGAGGACGACTTTTTCCATATTGTTGTTTTCGATCTCATCAAGTATCGCAGCCCAATCAGTATTTGTAATGGGGCGGATTGTTACCCCGGCGGTTTTCGCGTTGATCTGAAACCTTTCCGCGTTTTCGGCGACAAACGATCCGCCGCGGTAATTAAGCAGCCAATGAACCCGCGCGCCCTCCGATACCATTTTAAAAACGATGCCGTACGCTTTCAAGTGATCGCTTTGGGCGTTGTCCATAGGAATTAACAGACGGGCGTTAACGCTGAACGCTAAGACGGTTAAGAGCAGGATTGTTTTTGCGATGATTTTAGTCATATGTTATAATATATATCTTGCGCTATCGGGCTGATATCCCGCGGCGGTGTGGGGCTGCTATCCCCCACGGCGCTGCCGCGGGTTAGTGATGTTACAGGATAAGTCGGATATGGGAGAAACAGCCGCGTCCCCGAATCACCTCATTTTTACCACTGACCGCTGCTGTGTAAAATCTGCCAGGTGACGCCGAACTTGTCGGTCACCATGCCGTAAAGCTCGCTGTAAAAAGTCTTCTGCAACTCCATTCCAACGTTGCCGCCCTCTTT
>WRCH01000048.1 GCA_009784115.1 Chitinispirillia bacterium | reverse complement strand
ATGACCGCGGTAGCGCTTGTCTTTTTTCTGCCGCTTCTTATAGACAGCGGCGGCAACGCGGACGCTCAGGCTTCTACCCTCATATTGCGCGCTCTTGCTACGGGTGATATTAAACTCAGCGATTGGTGGCACATGTTTGTTAAGGAGCTTCTTGTCGCTTCCGCTCTTGGTCTTACTATGGCGGCCGTAGCTTCAGTAATCGGTTTTTTTAGGGGTGGAATGAAAATCGGTCTTGTAGTGGCAATATCTATGGTTCTTATCGTTATTGCAAGCAGCCTTATAGGAATGCTTATGCCGTTTGTTCTGCAAAAATTTGGAAGGGATCCCGCCACTGCAAGCGCTCCCTTAGTTACAAGTATTGCGGATATTTGCGGCGTGCTGATTTATTTTTCACTGGCTTCTGTCATGATATAATATATTTTATTATATTATATTATATTTTAGTAAGGAGAATTTATGAAGAAAGTTGTTTTTGCAGTATTGCTTATCTCGTCTGTCTGTTTTGCCCAGCATCCGGCGCTTAACTTGTACAATGCAAGATTAAATGAGGGGCGTCCCTTTCTAACATATCAGGGGATCACTAACAGTTATGATCTTTTTAACTCACCCATTGGAGTGTTTTCGGTAGACTCTTCAAGCTTGAGTCTTGAGGCAAACTACAGCTTTTATAGCCTTGACAGGGAAGAAGGGCACTTTTTCAACGCGCCGGTTTTAAGGATGGGAGAACCGAGGCGCGCGTTTTTTCAGCTTTTTTACGGGCCGAATCTTCTTTCTTATAATATTCCTGCCACTGATTTTTCTGCAGGAAACGAGATTAGTTTATTTCTGCACCGTTTTGGGCTTACAATGGCAACTCAGTCGCCGTCCGGTTCATTTCAGGCATCACTTATGGGCCTTGGACATATCGGTACTCAGAGCTGGAAATATGGCAGCGACACTAGAACTATTATGGGTTTAGAAAACGTGAGAATTGATTTTGGTTCACGGGTGCATCAGATGGCTGGTATTGGAGTTTTTATAAGCGCCGCTCTTTATCTTGACACATTGAAAGCATCATATACTGGGGTTGCCGAAAACTACATTGACCGCAGTGCCCAGGTAATCCTCCCGTCGTTTGGCGGATTTGTGGATTTTGGCAGCGGCGATTTTCCGATACGCAGCCATCTCTCTTTGCAATACACTCCAAGCATGTTTGTGTATGTGGTAAGAGATGGAAACCCGCCGAGTGCGGGTGATCTCTTAGGAGTAGATAGCTTTGACAACGCATACTCCATGAACATCGACAGCCTGCAGGCTTTTTGGATGACTGCAGGACGTATACCGCTCGGGGAACACATTGTCAAGCCGGGGCTCCTTTTGGGATTTTCCCTTAACTCAGCGCAATTACGTTTGCCTCACAGAAAGAGTGATCCTTTTAAAATGAAAGATGATGTACCGGGCGGTTTTTATGATTTAACAGAATTTTATCTTGGTATTGGAACCGGGTATGAAGTAATCAATTATGCAGATCTGTTTTTTGAATATGTTTTTAATACTGCAATGCTTAATTGCGGCCGTCATTTTCCTCAAGATTACGCAAAATCGCGGTTTTTTCATAACTTCGGTTTGGGAGTATCAACCTCTCTGCATAATTATGTACCTATGCCATTTTTTCTCTCCCCGCGGGTCGCTTACTTTATATCCCAATCAGCCGGAGCGGTTGAAGCGCGCCATATGAACATAGACCCGCTTAATCCTGCCGGCGGCGGTGTAAGAAGCAGGGAGATCCGCTATAGCCCTCATACGTATCTGCAAAATAGAGAGAGTACGTCGGGTGTTACTGTAGGATTAGACGCGCAGTCGCCGGATAGAAGATTTGGCGGCTCTGTGTATTCTACGTTCCTCAACAAAAAACGGGGTGAAGAGAAGCAGTCGGGTATGGAGATGGGAATTCTTTTCTCCATTGGAGTCGCACCGCTGTCGGATCATTTTGATTAATACTGTTTAACAGTTGTATATGGCAGGAATTAATGGATAACACCGCTAAAAAATGTTCATGCGGCGCTGATAAGGTTACGCGTTACAGCGACCCTGCGTGGTCATATATAAACAGCCTCGGAAAAGTTCCTCTCATGAACCGCGCTCAGGAGGTACAGCAAGCGATTCTTATGCGCTTTGCACAGCATAAGCTCCTTGATATGGCCTTTAGAGCCCCTTTTATTTTAGATTCGCTGTACCGCATTAGCGATCAATTACAAGATGGTATACTTGACAATACGGATGTACTCAATATTGAGGAGGATCAGATTAAAGATCCTGTAAAGATAGAGAGCTTACGTACGTTTTTTTTTGAAAATATTGCGGCAGTTAAAGAACTTGATGCAAAGGTTAAAGAATTTAAAGCTGTTGAATGCGATCCAAATGACGAGCAGTTCAAAAGCAAATTGAGTGATTTTGAAGATCATTGCGTTGATAAATGTCAGGAGCTGCGGCTTAAGCCGGGATTAGTTAAAGATATTCTCTTTAAATACAGGGAGCATCTACAGGGTAAAGAGCAAGAGCATCTTCTTGAAAAATTTATCTACTGGGAGTCAATGCGCAATCAGGCCAAGGGCAGCGTTATTGAGGCGAATGTGCGGCTTGTAGTCAGCATCGCAAAGCGTTATTTACACAGAGGCATGGAGATATGCGACCTTATACAGGAGGGTAATAAGGGACTTATAAACGCTGTAGAAAATTTTGACTACCGCAAAGGCTATAAGTTTTCAACTTATGCAATATGGTGGATTCGTCAGGCGATCATGCGCGCGCTTCATGAAAAATCCAAAATCATTCATCTGCCGGCCAGTACCTTTGACCTTGTAGCCAAAATAGAAAACTTCAGCCGCAAATGGAGCTTGCAGCACGGCAGCGCTCCAACAGCAGAAACAATAGCAGAGGAGCTAAAGTGTTCTATAGAAAAAGTTGATATGGCAATGGAGTACGCCGCCGATACAATCTCTCTTGATACGGAAATAGGTAACAAGGGGAGCACTATCGGTGAGTTTATAGAAGATACCCAAAGCGAAGATCCTCTTGGCCGCTTATCGCTTGACCACCTCAGAGAACACATTGGCATGGTTTTGGATGAGCTTGACCACAAAGAGAGAACTGTCGTGATTATGCGCTTTGGTCTTGACGACGGCATAATAAAAACACTCCGTGAAATCGGATCTGACCTTAAACTTACAGTTGAACGCATCCGCCAAATCGAAACCAAGGCGCTGCGAAAACTTAGAGAATCAAGCAGGGTAGCCGAACTTGAATCGTGGAAAGAGGATTTGGGAAACATTCAGGAGACTAATTATTAAGTTTTTTAAATAAGTTAACCGAACATATGCGGATATACTTATACACACAATAATATCATTATACAAAACGAACTTTTTTTGATGGTTGAGAAGTTGTTGTTTGGACAAAATAAGCGAGCAATTATACCTATGAAAATACACAGCGAACAAGAATTTGAAAATAGAGTAGTATCAGAAAATATGTTGCATGACAACAATCCCGATGTCGAAGACGCAACTCTTTGTATTGAAGATATCTCTAATCTCAAAAAACTCACAGATGAAAAATTTATAGAGATCGCCAGCGGCGACATCGAAGAGCATATTCAAAGCGACGAGCATCTGCTTGAAACTATCGGCAAAAAACCCGGGACTTATTACAGAGATCTCATCTTTGCAATTATTCAGATCCGCCTCCCGGAAGAGGAAGCGCAGAGAGACTGGAGAGAGATTCTTAAGCATAAGTACACAATGAGTGAAAAACTTGAACGCAATGCAGGTATTCACGTTGCTACGCTTGACTATTTTACAAACATTAAAAAGAAACTTGTTAATCCAAAAATTGTAGACGCAAACGAATATGTAGACACCGCAAGCCGCGCTATAACCGATAAGCTCACAAAAGCCTATAACCGCAGCTTTTTTGAGTATGAGTTCCGCAAGCTCTTTACAATAGCGCGTTCTACAGGCCGCGTATTCTCTCTTATTATGCTAGATCTTGATTATTTCAAGATGTTCAATGATCTCAACGGGCATATACAGGGCGATATCGCATTAATAGAAACCGTGCGTATTTTACATGCAGTAAGTTCTCAGGGCGATACGGTGTGCCGTTTTGGCGGTGAAGAGTTTGTTATTCTTCTGCCCACACAGACCTTAAGCCTTGCCATGCGCACCGCTGAAAATATCCGCCGGGCTATTTTTGATTATCGTTTTACCAATGAGCAGACACTGCCTTCAGGAAGACTCTCCGCGTCTCTTGGCGTCACCTGCTATCGTGACGATATAAGTTCGTTTAGTGAGATGATTGAAGAGGCTGACAGCGCTCTTTACAGAGCGAAAAACGGCGGACGCAACAGAGTGAAAGCTTTTTTGAATGATCAGGCGGGCGTATAATGGAATCTTCTATAGCAGGTAACACAAAATCCGTTTGCCTGCTTGGGTTCCCTGTCGCTCACTCTATCTCCCCTCAAATACATAATCACGCCTTTCGTAAACTTGGATTACCGTATGCCTATATTCCGCTTTCTGTAGAACCGCGCAGTCTCGCTGACGCTATCTACACTGTACGCTCAAGTACGGCTGGGGCTAATGTTACTATACCGCATAAAGAAGCGGCGCTTCACTATTGTGATGAAATATCACCGCTCTCATCTGTTACCGGAACAGTTAATACGCTTTATTTAAAGGATGGACGGCTTTGCGGAACAACGACAGATCCAGTCGGTTTTTATAGAGCGCTTGAAAAGTTTGGCCACGTTTGGGGTAACGATAATGTTGTGATACTTGGAAGCGGAGGTACGGCAAGAACTCTTGGCGCAGCGCTTCTTCTTGACAAAAAGTGTTCATCACTTGTGATTGCGGCGCGGTCAAAAGAAAAGAGCGCGGCACTTGTATCGGAGCTTAAAAATATTGGAGATATTCCTGTTGACTATTGCGAACTTGGTTCTTTGGAGTCAACAAAATTTTTTAACGATTGTACTCTTCTTGTCAACTGCACAAGTGTGGGTATGTACCCGCAAATAGATGAGACTCCGCTCAATGAAAATTTTTTACATTCGGGGATGACGGTATTTGATGTAATATATAATCCCTGCATAACCCGTCTTTTAAAAGAAGCGGCTCTTGTTGGCTGCAAGACGCAAAATGGTTTACTGATGCTGCTTTATCAGGGATTGGAATCATTCAAATACTGGACAGGCGTAAACGTGCCGGATGACCTTTTTAGTATTGCCGATCTTCAAGCATTAGTGGATGGAAGGAAAAGCTCATAATGAAGTGGATTGTTCGTCCGTCAACACTATCGGGCTCCATAGTTATCCCGCCGTCAAAATCGCACACGATTAGAGCGCTTTTAGTCAGTGCTCTTGCTAAAGGAGAATCTGTTGTGCGGCGGCCGCTTATTAAAGGCGACGGGGAGTCGGCGATAAAAGCCGCGATTTCTCTTGGCGCGGATGTGGAGATTAGGGGTGAGGATGTTTATGTAAAGGGAATCGGCGGAGATTTTAATCAAGGATCAGATTATTTTGATATGGGTAACTCCGGAACCGGACTGAATCTGTTCTGCAGCGCCGCGGCGCTTGGATCAAAAAAACGCCGCTTTGACGGCGATGCTTCTCTGCGGTCAAGACCCATGAAGCCCCTTATTAACGCGCTTAAGGAGCTCGGAGCAAATATCACCGTTGAGAGTGAAAGTGATAAGCAAGATTTGCCCTTTGTAATAAACGGACCGCTCAAAGGCGGCCGTGTTTCGGTTGATGGAATCTCCTCGCAATTTGTATCAAGCCTTTTATTCAGTGCGCCGCTTGCTGAGCGTGATACGCAGATCACCGTATACAATATCCACGAGCAGCCTTATATCGGAATCACCCTTTGGTGGCTTGAGAAGCAGGGCATTCAACTTGAATACTCTGAAGATCTTACCACTTATAAAATCCGCGGATCACAAACATATCGTCCATTTGACATGAGCGTACCATCGGATTTTTCCTCCGCGGCGTTCAGCGCTGTCGGCGGTGCGATAGGAAGCACGCCTGTTGAACTTGCGGGGCTTGATTTTTCTGATCCTCAGGGAGACAAAAAAATATTTGATGTTCTTATATCTATGGGTGCGCAGGTGACGCGTTATGATAATACAGTTAAAATCAGCGGCGGTAATTTACATGGCGCAATCATAGACCTTAACAGTATGCCGGACGCGCTTCCGGCGCTTTCGGTTGCCGCTGCCTGCGCTAAAGGCGAAACGGTGTTTACAAATGTGGCACAGGCGCGTATAAAAGAGACCGATCGCATCGCAGTCATGGTCAAAGAATTGACAAAAATGGGTATAGACGCGCGGGAGCTCCCCGATGGAATGGCGGTGCAGGGAGGATCTCTTAAAGGCGCGCATGTCAACGGCCATAACGATCACCGCATAGTAATGGCGCTTGCAATCGCGGGGATAAACGCTAAAGGAGAAACCATTATTGACACAGCGGAAGCGGCGCAAGTAACATATCCCGCATTTGCGGAGGATTTCAGACGCTTGGGAGCGGATATAGAAAAATTTTAATTCTATGAAAGACAAATAAGCGCATTGTTTTTACTCTATTTTTGCAAGTAGAGCGGTTTATAATTTAATTTAAAATATCATGAAAATTATCTCTATTCTCAATCACAAGGGCGGAGTGGGTAAAACCACATTTACGGGAAGCATTGCTCAGGCTTTAGCTCTCACAGGGAAAAAGGTTCTTGCTATTGATAATGACAGTCAGCATAACCTTTCTTCTCTGTTAAATGTCGGCGTCAAGCGCCCCAATATTTTTGACGTCTATACTGCCTCACCGCAGGAGGCTCCGAAGAAGTTTTTGGAATCAATTGTAAAGACCGGTCTGCCGGGGCTTCATCTCATAACATCCTGCAGCGATCTGCTTGACAGTGTTGTTTTGGATGTTAATCATCTCAAAAACTGTATAACCGCCTGCGCTCTTGAGCGGTATTATGATTTTATATTGATTGATAACGCCCCGGGGATGGACAAACTGCAATCATCCGCAGTAAACGCAAGCGATGAAATATATGTCCCCACCGAACTGAAACAATTTGCTGTTGACGGGCTCGTGGAGATGGAGCGAATCCTTCAATCGCGTTGTCCTGACGGCGGACGCATTACAAAAATAATCCCGAATTTTTACCGCGCGGTCCGCCGTCAAAACAGTTTTATCGCCGCGCTTAACACGATGTTTCCAAATAGGGTTACAGGAACCTGTATACCGATTGATCCCGTTTTTGATGAGGTTGTGACAGAGGGCAAAATTTTATTTTTACACCGGCTCTATTCTAAAGGAGCCGCTTGTTATATTAAACTTGTACATGAGCTTTTCTTGCTTGACGAAGAGGGTGTGTGGGACAGTGTAAGCGATAAGCGTGATGAACATATCCGCTCTCAGGCGCGTCAGCGATATTTTGAAAATAAGGCAAAGGCGGAGTAATTAATTATGGGTATTGAAAAAGCAGGTGAACCGGTTTTCACCAACATTGATAAAGTTCTCACAGAAAAAATAATCTCCCGCTCTAAAGAGAACAGCAGAGAGTCTGAACCTGTCTCAAAGCAAGTTGTCAATGAGAATAATACCGTTAAACCCGTCAGGTTGAAATCGTCATCTCCAATAAAATGGGCAGCGATAGCTGCCGGATTTGCTCTTCTTGTTGTATTGATACTCTCACGAAAGAACAGCAAAGATGCTTAGCCGCTGGATTGAAGCAGATGAGCTTAATTTCATAAAACAGTACGAAAACGCTCACAACAAATTAGAAAAAGAGGTGCTGCGGCAGGCTTACGCTACAAGACTTTTGGGAGCGGAAAACGATCTGACCATGCACGGCGGCGGGAACACATCGTTTAAGACAGTTATCACTTGTAAAGACGGCAGTCAGAAGCGCGCTCTGTTTGTAAAAGCGTCCGGGACTCCTCTCTCTTCGTTTTTGCCGGAACATTTTGTGGTGATGGATTTAGGTTTTCTTGAAGGATTGAAATCGCTTAACAATTTTGATGATGATACTATGGCGCGGGAATTCAAAAATCACCAATTGTCAAACGATGATCTGCTTCCGTCTATTGAGTCTCTTATGCACGCGTTTATCCCTGCGCGTATTGTTGATCATACCCATCCTGCCGCTATATTGAAAATTGTCAATCGAATTGACGGCGGCGAACTTCTAAAAGAGTGCTTTGGAAATGAGCTTGCAGTTATTCCCTACGCGAGGATGGGGTTTGATCTTGCGAAAGCAGTCTTTGAGGCTTCGCAAAAAAACGCCGGATGCAAAGGCGTAGTGATGCGTCATCACGGGCTGATCGTGTGGGGTGAAGATCCTCGCGCTGTTTATGAAAGGACAATTAGCGTCATTACAAAAGCTGAAGATTTTTTGCCGCGAAAAATTTTCCGTTCAATTGCGCCGCCTGAGGTTGGAATATCCGTTGATGTATCAATACAAAATTACGAGAAAGTTAAACTATTCATAAAAGAGCGCTTGACGCATGGGGCGTTTACATTGTTAAATCCACCGGATATCCTTGAATTGATAAACTCCTCTGACGGCAAAGCTATTGTTTGTGATCCGCCATTAACCCCTGACTACCCGATGTATGCGCGAATTTCCCTGCAGTGGGCTGACGGCGATATCAATTCAGTACCCGTACCTGCAGCGGACACATTCCCCCGAGCGGTTGTACACCCGAAAATAGGTGTACTGTGTTATGGGGCGGATGAGTCGTCAGCCAAAAAAACGGCAGACTTTGTCCATCAGGCATTATCAATAAGGCGCGCTGTTTTTGAAACAGGCGGAACGTACGAGAGCTTGGCTGCGGAATTTATTTTGGATATGCAATACCGTGGGTATCAGCAATCAAAAACCCATTTAAAATAATTTTTTATCAATAAATTTCTTTGGTTAATACTCCTAAAAACAAACGAAATGATAACTCTCATTTACCGATATACTCTTTTACCGGATGTCCTCCCGCAATGAATCTGCGTCCCCATGTGTGAAAAAGATTTTCGGCATCTGCGGGTTCGGGGAAGAGATTTCTCGCTTCTTCGCGTTTGACAAAAAAAGCATTAGTCCCGTTTGTATTAGTCCCAACAAGACGGTAACCAAGTTCTGAGCCAAGCAGTTCAAATGATTTAAGCGACGCACCGTGTTTGTCGCTGCCATCCCATATATGACGCGGGTTATACTTCATCACCCATTCGCACGGCGGCGGAAATTTTGCGTTGAATTCTATCACAACAACTCGCGGACTTATACAATTAATCGCTTTCCACACCCAATAATCGTTACCGTCTATATCTATACTTAGTAAATCTATCGGCCCTTTAATCTTACTGCCGATAATATCGTTTATATTTTCTGCGGTTATGAACCCACTGATCACTGCCAATCGATTTTCTGATATTGGGCGGTTAAATATTTTATTCAGCCGCTTGAAGTGTGCTTTACTGCCCTCTATCCACAACCCGTTCCAGCCGTTGAACAAAAGATAGTGAGAGTTGCTTTCCAATCCGTCCTGAACACCGAACTCAACGAATGTCTTGTTTGTCGTCCCTATCCGATTAAAGATTTCGCAGATAATGCCGTCTTCATCATGCTGCGAATAGACTTTGTATCCGAAGCGGTCAAGATGAATCGGGTCATTAAGCCTTCGCTCGTTTTCAATATCCTGATCGTTGCGGACAAACGCTTTATATAGATATTTCCGTCTGAACTTTTCGTAAAATCGTGTCCATCTTGGGGTAAACATATTTTTCATAAAACTCATAGGCAGCTTTTCTTTAGTTAATTGTTCATTAAAGCGGTTTAGCACCCGGCAACCGTACTATACTGACTAACGGCATAAATTGGCACTGTGCCGCTAAGCAGCCTCACGGCTCTACGTGCAGCTGCGTGCGGTGCAGTGTCAATTTATGCCGCACACCAGTATATTTATTGAAGACACGATTAAATATTTCGCCGCATCGCCCTCAGACTGCACTACAGCCGTGAGGTCATCGGACGATACGGCGCAACATTTAATCGTGTGATCTATAATATACGTTATGGGCATTATTTATATAATTCCCGCAACTGCAAAAAACTTCCGCTAACAATATAAAAATCCTCCCAAGTACTTTCACTAATAATACAAATCCCTCCAAACCTCACCGAAAAGCGCCTTATTGAGGCGGCATTATTTTTGCGTCAGCTAAAGATAATGGAACAGATAAAAAACTCTATTAAAGAAGCGGGCGCAATACTTGTCTGCGGTCATAAGAATCCGGACGGAGACTCTTTGGGAGCGCTTCTTGCCTTGGGGCTTGGGCTTAAGAGTATAGGCAAAGATGTTACAATGCTTTGCTCCGATGAGATTCCTGCGCGGTTTAAGCATCTTCCCGGAGCGGATGATGTTGTGAGTTTTACAAACACGCGGGCGGATCTGGCTATTGCGGTTGACTGCGGGTCAAGGGAGATGCTTGGTACGCAGTTTTACGCGTTTGAGAGGGCTGAGAAAATTTTAGAGATAGATCATCATTTGGTGCGCGACTCTTTTGCGCCGCTCTCTCTTGTTGACGCAAACGCAAGCAGCGCGGGAGAGCTTGTTTATTTTCTTTTAAAGGCTATTGATGTAAAAGTTGATAAAGATATCGCTCACAATATTTTTACCTCTATTATGGTAGAAAGTAACTCGTTTCGCCTTGTTGATCTCAGTGCGCAGACTTTTGAAATATGTTCTGAGCTTTTGCGCACAGGGTTAAAATATTCAAGTGTGCGGGAGCCTCTTTACCGCTCTGTAAGCAGAGAAGTGGAGCTTTTGTCTGCTCTCTGTATTTCGAGATGCTGTTTTGTATCTGAGGGTCAGCTTGCTTATTCCACCATTACTTGCGGAGATTTAAAGAGGGTTGGCGCGTGTGAGAGCGACGCCGACCCTATAGCCGCGCGTCTCAACTCGCTTAACGGTGTGGCTCTTGCCATTCTTTTTAGAGAGAAAGAGAGTAAAAAAGAACTGCGTGTGAGTATGCGCGCAAAAAGCGGGATCAACGCTGCGCTTCTTGCCGCTGCTTTTGGGGGCGGAGGCCACAGCGGCGCCGCGGGCTGTACCATACCAAATAACAAGCATAAAAAGCTCGAGCTTCTATGTGCGGCGCGCACGCTTATAAAGACCGCCTCAGAGCGCGGTTCCAAGCCGTTCACCGATTCTGTATCAAAACTTTCGGGGGCTCTCCCCGTCACTTATTATAAGGAGCAAAAAGATTATGAGTATGACAGGGTTTGAATCATTTGACACCGCAGTGCAAAAAGCGGATATATGGCTCAAGGAACTTAGCCGTGAGCTTGGGGCAGACAGTAAAAAGCAGGCTTACTCTGCTTTAAGAGCAGTTCTTCATACACTGCGCGATCGTTTAACCATAGACGAAGCGGCAGATCTTGGAGCGCAGCTCCCCATGCTTATTCGCGGCATTTATTACGATGAATGGGATCCATCAAAAATGCCGGTGAAAGACCGCCATTTGGACGATTTTTTAAATCACATCAGAGAAAATTACAGAGGCGATCCGCAAAATCAGCCGGAGGTGATTACAAAAGCGGTTTTCAAGCTCCTGCGGCACAAAGTAACAGAGGGTGAAATCAAAGATATAAAATCGATGATGCCAAAACAGCTTCTTGAATTATGGTCGTAGGAAAATGCAGACTCTTCGCTGCTTTGGGACTGGGACAGGCGCTGTTATCCGCTCAGAATAGCGAAGAGCCAAAAAAATAAGTATCGTTAAATATTTACGCGATAAGATATTTTTTCAATTTATCCAATACGTCATCATAATCTACAGGCTTAGCCAAATGATCATCCATGCCCGCCTGAGCGCATTTTTCTACATCTTCACGAAACACGTTTGCGGTAAGCGCGATAATCGGGATTGTTTTGGCTTTGACATGATCAAGCGCCCGTATTCGCCTTGTCGCTTCATAGCCGTCCATCTTCGGCATTTGTATATCCATTAAGATTAAATCATACTTATCAGCCGATTCCTCGAACTTGCTCAGCGCCTCAGCGCCGTTTTCGGCGCACTCCATGTTAAGCTGTGTCGGCTCAAGAAGCGACATGATAATCTCGCGGTTAATCTCCACATCCTCTACTAATAAGAGACTGCGGTCTTTAAAAATACCGGTTGCGTCAGGGACGGTTTCAAGATTGAGTACTTCACGTTTTTCGCTTACAACTTCACTTATCATATCCATGATTGAGGATGGAAAGAGCGGTTTTGGGAGAAAACGGTCAACACCTACCGCTTTCGCCTCTCCCTCAATATTGCCCCATCCGGCGGCGGCGCTTATCATGATTATTATCGTATTTTCCGGCGATTCCGATTTGGCTTTAAGAGCTTTTGACAAAGCTATGCCGTCGGTACCCGGCATTTTCCAGTCAACAAAATAGACATGATAGGAGCCGTGGCGGTCAACAAGCCGCAGAGCTTCATCCGCGCCGTCGGCGGTGTCGCACAGTAAACCGGCATCTTTTGTTATCTCCTTGAAATACTCTAAAATACTGTGGTCATCATCAACTACAAGAATAGAGACGTTGTCAAGTATAACAGGAATCCGCTCAGTTGTTTTCGGAGAGCGCTTTATCTTTACTGTAAAGGAGAACGTAGAACCGCTTCCCATGTGAGACTCAAGCCATATCTTTCCATCCATCATCTCCACAATGGTTTTACATATCGAGAGCCCAAGCCCTGTACCGCCAAAGCGGCGCACAGTGTCGGACTCAGCCTGAAAAAACGGCACAAAGAGCTGCGCCTGTTTTTCGGGAGATATACCGATACCGTTATCAGTTACTGAAATTTTGAGAGTGCAAAGTCCATTCTCTTCGCTTAAAAGAGCCGCGTCAAGCGCTATGGCGCCATTTTCGGGAGTAAACTTTACCGCGTTTCCCAAAAGGTTTGTAATGACCTGAATAAGCCGCTGTTTATCTCCAATCAGGTGTTTAGGCATATTATTATCTATATGAACAGTAAACCGCTGACTTTTTTCGTCGGTGCGGAAATTTATTATATTGGCGACTCTTTGGAGCGTTTTCTCAAAGTTAAACTCCTCAATAGAGAGCTCAAACTTGCCGGACTCAACTTTTGATATGTCAAGAATATCATTTATAACTCCAAGAAGATGCTGCGACGCGTCTTCGATTTTTGACAAACAATAGTCTTTGCGTTCCAAACTCTGTGATGATTTACCTATAAGAGACATGCCTACAATAGCGTTCATCGGAGTGCGGATCTCATGGCTCATATTGGCCAAAAACATACTCTTATGTTTACTTTCGAGATTAGCCCTGTCTTTAGACGCGTCTGTACGTATAAGCACAAAGCAAAGTATCGCCGCAAGCGCTATACCCAGGCCGCAAAGCATATGCAGCATGCTGGTTATACATTCGTAGTACGGCTTTTCCGGAGCTATAATACCCATATACCAGCCGTTTGCGGTTTCTCTGAAAAAAGCGAGCGACTCCTCTCCCTTGTAACTTATCACCGGAGATTTGGAGACGCTCTTACCGGCCCGCAGATCGCTCTCTAAAGCCGCGAACGTGGGATGAAATTCACTGATGTGTTTGCCCTTCATGCTGTCTTCGGGATGCGCAAGCAGTATAAAATCTCTGTTAAAAAGAAATCCGTAACTCTTATTTGTAAGCGCGGTTTTAACAATATGATCACCTAAAGTGCTAACATTAACGTCAACCCCGACAACCGCCGCGCACTCCCCTCTTTTGTCCATGACGCAGCGCGCGTACGCGAACACAAACTCCCCGGTAACCGCGTCCATATACGGCGGCGATTCAAAAATCGCGCCTTCTCCCGCCAGACCGGTTTTATACCATAAACGCTCCCGCGGATCATAATCATCGGGCGGAGTCCAGTTAATACCGTTTATAAACGCCGGCCCGCAGGCGAGTGTTTTAAAATACCCATAAAAACCGCTGAAACCGGATTTTGTCTCCTCGAATAACCGTATATAATTGGATGAGGAATTTATATACTCCTGCAGCTCCTCTTTACCGGCGCCCCTCTCAAGCATATTGCTCACATTTTCAGAAAACATGCCAAGCGTTACCTTTGGCTCAATAAGATCCGCCTCTATTCTCGCAAGTTCAAAAGCGAATACGCTCTCTGTATTTTTTACCAAGTGATTATTTATGATGTTCTTCATAAATCCGTAACTCAGGAATACCATCAGAAAAAACGCGAACACGGTAAATAACAGCTGTATATAAAGCGTCCGTTTGAATTTTGTTCCATCAGTGAATCTTGACATGAAATAAGCCGTCCTATCTTCTTGGTAAATTAGTCTCTCTCCACCTGATTTTCGTAAAAACCTGCGGAACGTTATTCCCAAAACTGCCGTCGCCTCCCTCGCTGCCCGCAAGGCTTACACCCGGTGCGTTAAGCTGTCTCTGGTCGTGCCAGAGTTTTAGGCAATTATCAAAAGAGCCGGCGTTAGAGTAGTTCCACCAGTACTTCGCGACCATATTTCCAACTATTTCGTATGTATAATTCTTACTGCCGGCGTTCCAGTTTGGTATTATGATCTGTCCTGTTTTTGCTATGAGCTGCGCGGTTATATGGTGGTTTCCGGCGTGCTCAAGTTTAATATCCTTGCCTGAATAGAACGCGAGGAGATCCGGTCTCTCGTTGCCGACGCCGTAGTTACTATTTTTGTTCTCAACGCCTCCCCATATAGACGCGCCCGTATAAACCAGATTTTTACCCGCGGCCAAATTTAGCGTTATATCATTGCCCTCTGTCGTCCTGACGCTTACGATACCGGTCATATTGCCGTCTGTCACGGTGAGCGGGAACTCGGCGTGGATAATCATCTCTGTACCGTTTTGAGGGATGTCAAACGTTAACGTTTTATTCACCTGTGTTGTTTTATTATTGGCGCCCAGGCTGTCGGCGGTGTATGTATAAGTGGCGTAAGTACCGTTAAATCTTAGTGAATTGGTGGTTTTAGAGGCGGGAAGTTTCTGCCAGACTACCCCGTCGGCATCCGGCCCGCTTATTTCAGGGGTAGTTTTAAAATTTACCGTGTACTTCTCTTCGGTAACTAAAAGTTTGTTTTGAAATATATTATCAAGCCGTCCCACCATATCACGTTCAACATTGTTTTCAGGCGAGCTTCCGTTAGGCAGCGACAGTCCGCCCTTATTGTATTGATTTTTATTTCTTACGCTTTTGCCGTCGGGATCATACCTGTTACTATATCCGCTGCCGTCTGCCGGGTTATACAGTGAAACCATCCCTCTGAATATAGGATCGTCATTATTTTTTATCCAAAGCGCTCCGTTAAAGTGCACCGGACAGTCAAAGACCGACGTTCCTCTAAAGCCCTGAAAGTTTTTATCCCAGTTAGCCGCGCCCTTTCCATCGCGCGCGTCGTCGATAAAATACCCGAAGTGTCCGCTTGTAATCCCTTCGCCGTCATTTTCCGTAACTGTCCATTCAAGCATCTTTGTGTAAGGAAGCGATTTTAAGTTTGCGGTTGATGTGATGCGCACCATACCGGGGTCTTCCTGCGACTCCTGTATCTCCACTCTGACAGGTATGCCGTCATGCGCCATGTCAAAACCTTCCCCAACCGCAGGTACCGGCTCCATAGTTCTGTACCAGCTTGTGCCTATGTGCAGACCAGCTTCCGCGGCCAAAAAGAGCTGGGTCTCTTCGTAGGCGTCAACACTCTGATTGTGAGTATTGCGGGCTACTCCTATTAGTCCGGCGGTACCGATAGCCATTATGGTAGACAGAACCACAACGCCGACTAAAATGGAGCCGCGGTTATTTCCGGAAAGTTTTTTTATAATCTGCATCTAAAAACTCCTCTCTCACAGTGAAGGGTAAGGGTATCTCCGGCCATCACAGTTTTTAAAGTAACGTCTAATTGCGCGGTCATGCGGTTAGAAGCAAGTGAAAAAATGTTAAGGCTTGCCGGCGACAGCCAGATCGTATCTCCGGCTACGCTGAACGGCCGCCATGTAACGCCGCCGTCTGTACTCTCTTCCACGTAATTTTTAGCGACGCTGTAAGCGCGCATGGGGTTTCTGTCAAGGTCGGTTAGAACGATGGTTGGAGTTATAACGCTTACCGCGTACGCGAAGTCAAAATCAGGATTGTTGAACTCAGACGGGGTAAACACGAAACTCGCGGCGCGTACATTGCGCGCTATCTCATCCATAAGTCCGTCGTAATTTCTCTGCATTCTGAAATCGGCGGTAAGCTCCGTCGCGTTTTTACTGTACATTGTAAAAACAGACATAAGCCCCAGCGCAAGTATTGTCATAAGCACTCCTACAACAATCACCTCTACAAGCGTAAATCCTCTCGTTTTTCTGCTCATTGTACACCCGCCAATACTTTGCTTAACGCTACTGTGTCTATGGTTCCGTCGTTTTCCGTCCAGATAATTCGGGCGCTTACCCTGTCTATGCCAATCCTTTTGCCGTTAACAGTAACAGAGTCATGTTCAACCCTCACATAAAGCTCGCCCATGAGCGGATCATAGCGGTAGCCTCTTTTGTCAACAATAACATCATAAGTTGTATCAAAAAAAGTTTTACCGGAATCAATTGAAAACGCGCCGTACTCTTTTGGGTATCCTCTTGTGTCAAACACCTCTTCAAAGAGCCCCGTAATAATCATCCGGGCCTGTCTTATGTGATGATCTTCCACCTCCATAGCGGTACTTTGGCGCATTACCACAATCACGGCAAATGCCGCCACCATCATTATAACTCCAGCAATCAGAAGCTCCACTATTGTAAAGCCCCTTTTTGACCGGCTGTCAAATTTTCGTTTTGTTAAACACCCCAGTTTCATCCTTCTTATCCGCCTCCCTGAAAATTTATTATAAGTTAACCGTATATTTCTCTGCCGCCGCGGCAGCTTCGTCAAAATCACTGTGAAGCAGTTTTTCAGAAATTTCAGACAGAAATTTTTTTACCGGCGGCGTCCAAGTTTTATTTTGCAGCTCTTTTAACGCTTCCCCGGCAGTTACTTCGTCATACTCCTCACATGCCGATTTTATTATAAGAAGTTTTTCGCGCAAAAACGGTTTGTCATCTTCTGTCTCGCCTGTACGCTTGTTGTCGGCTTTTTCCTCAAGCTCTTCAACAATGGTGCGCAGTGAGGTTAAAAACGCGGGGGTTTGCGCGGTTATCGCTTCGATATTCTTATCGCGTCCCAGCGTTTCCAATTTAAGAGCAACGTCTGAAAGCTCTGTTTTTCCTATATTTGCCAGCACGGATTTTATTCCGTGCGTATGAATGGTATATAATCGCAGCTCCTCTTCGTTGTAAGGCTCCCCTTTTTCGATGAACGCGTCGAGCGCGGTTAAGATTCTTTTAGAATCCCGCAGGATTGCTTCAAAGATACGCAGATTAATCTCCTGCTCAGGTACGGCGGCGCTCTCCTGTCCGTTTTTCGCTTTCACCGAGAGCCTTGCTTCACCGATTATCTCAGGCGGCTGCTTGTCGCGTATCAGCTTATTGAGCACGAGATTCAACTGGCGGATGTCAATAGGTTTAGACAAAAAATCATCAAAACCGTTTTTAAGAAATATATCCGCCTGACCCGCCACAGCGTTCGCGGTGAGCGCCACGACAGGGTGGTTATACCCGTATTCGCGTATAAGCTTTGTTGTTACAATGCCGTCCATTTTAGGCATCATGTGATCCATGAATATGATATCGTATACATTGCCGCTTTTGATTTTGTCAAGTGCCTCAAATCCGCTGTTCGCGGAGTCAATCTGAAGCTCATATTGAGCCATAAGACCTTTGGCGACATATATATTTGTTTCTACATCGTCAACTATGAGAATTTTGCCGTACGGCATAGGCTCACGGGTGATTTGCGCCCTTTTCATCTGCGCCCGGCTGTGGGTGCGGAAGAGGTGAAGATTCTCAGCCATCTCCTTGCCCAGCACCTCCGAATCGGTTTTGCCCTGCGGGATACGCACGAAAAACACGGAGCCTTTGCCCTGCTCGCTCTCTACGGAGATCTCACCGTTCATCAGTCTCAGAAGGTTATTAGTAATGCTCATGCCAAGCCCGGTACCCTCGGTAGAGCGGTTGGTCTCCTTATTGAACCTCGCGTATTCGTCAAAAAGTGTATTGATCTGCTCCTTTGTCATCCCCTGTCCTGTGTCGCGGACGGTTACCGCTAAAATCATTTCGTCCGCGTTTTTACCCGCCTGCGAAGAGACAGACATTGTAACTTTGCCCGCCGCCGTGTATTTAAAAGCGTTGGAGAGCAGGTTGTTAAATATCTGTTTTACACGGAGCTCATCGCCTAAAAGGTGGGCGGGTATGTTTTCATCTACATTAATTTTAAATTCAATCGGCTTGCTGCCTATGCGCATCATGTTAAGCTGCGCGGTATCGCTTATTAAACTCGCTATCTCATATTTGCCGATCTGAAGCTCTAACTTTCCCGCCTCTATCTTTGAAAGATCAAGAATATCGTTAATAATGCTTAACAGCATATCGCCGGAGGCGTAAATCCTTTCAAGCCCCTCTCTTACGCTTTGATCAATCGTCTCATTTTGAAGCTGGATTTCGGTGATGCCCAAAATGGCGTTCATGGGCGTACGGATTTCGTGGCTCATTGTACTTAGAAAGGAGCTTTTCGCCTTGTTCGCGATTTCGGCGTCCGATATGCGCTTTTTAAGCGTTGACACCATGGAACGCAGCGCGCAGACAAGCAGCCCCGCCTCATCATTGCTTTTCACCTCAAGGGAGACGTCAAGATTCCCCTGCGCCACCTGAACCGCGAAGCCTGTCGCTTTACGGATGGGCAAAGCGATCCTGTTACCAAAAAGAATCGCCGTGAGAACAATAACGATCATGATTCCCAAAGAGCAAAAAATAACTATCGTTAAAACATTGCTTATCTCCGCGTTTTGCTTTTTGAGCGATTTGGCGATAGCCCACATACCTATGATTCTGCCGTCAATATCTTTTACAGGCCAGTACACCGCCATATAAAGTTCCCCGAATTTTTTAACGCGCTCAATAGCGGCCTCTCCCTGCTTCTGTACAGCGTTTATTATCTGAGCATTGTCAAAACTTGAGTTGACGACCCGGTTGCCGTTTGAATTTTTAAGGGTGGTAGTATAACGGGTATCTCCTTTGAAAAGCGTGAAGTGCATTCCGGTAACGTTTTGCAGATTGTCTACATACTCCTCTGAGCCGATGTCGTTGGCAAGACTTATAAAACCCACTGTGCGGCCCTCTTTGCGAATGGGCGCGTCGCACCTTATTGTGAAAGGTATTATGGCGTTTTTATCAAAAAGAATACCCGGCTTAATCTCTCCCCTTAACGCCGCTTTCATTGTGGAACGCTCGCTCAGATCCTCCCCTATCCTTTGGGAGTGGCCTCTGCCCAAAACTATGCCGTTTTCGTCTGTGACAGCGACCGCGTCAACTCCAAGCTGAAGCATAAACTGCCGCGCGATCTCTTTTATTTTCTGTTTATCTTTTGCGTCTACCGCGTTTACAAGTTCCGGCATACCGGCGAGAATTCTTATATCATGCGACAGCCGTAATTTTTCATTCTTCTGCATTCTCTCGACCACCGCACGCATGGCGAGCATGTCGTCCTGTATGTTCCGGTCTAAAAGCCTGCTCATAAGAATTGTGCTTATACAAAGTATAGTCACGCTGGATACAACCACGCCGGCAGCCGCTATGAATACTATTTTTCGGGATATGCCGAATTTCATGCCTGTATACCTCCCAAATAACCGCAGGCGGCTTCGAACTCAAAATCGCTGAACGCGTCCGCGGCCTTTTCAATTGTTTCATTGTCCTTTTCGCCAAAATCAAAATTACGCAGAGGATTAAGAATTTCCAATCCCAAATCGCTGTCGAAATCTTCGGCGGCGGCCGCCGCTTTTTTTATGGCCTCTATCAAATAAACCCTGTCTCCAGCCTCTTTTTCCAATACCGTTTTTCCAATTTGGAACACCTCTTCAAGCTGTTTATCCAAAGCTGTAAGCCTCTTCTTAAAGCTTGGGTATTTTTCGGCGCAATATTCCTCTTTTTTACTCTTTGCGGCGGCCTCAAGATCCGCGGCTAAATTAGACAGCTCCATAGCGCCTATTGTTGAAAGCGAGGATTTCATCGCGTGAACCGTTATGGAAAAAAGCGCGAGATCGCCGTCTTTTAATGAGCTTGACATACTGTCAAGCTGGCTGTTAAGCTTCTTATAAAAAAACTCCAGATTATCGCGGTACATACTCTCCACATTCGACACGCGGCTGAATCCGATCTCAATATTAATATCGCCGATGTTTTGAAGCTTATCCCAAAACGGATTTTCGCTTTCCGTTGTCTGATTAAGTCCGTTCTCCTTTATTGATACTAAAAGTTTCAGAGCCTCGTCGAAATCATAATCCTCTATTTTTTCCACAAGCTCTTCCATACCCTCCATACCCCGCAGCTCATCCGCGAAAACTAACGCGTCAAAGCTGCCGCTT
>WRCH01000047.1 GCA_009784115.1 Chitinispirillia bacterium | reverse complement strand
GCCGCAACGCCGCAGCCTATTGAAGCGTACAACAGGTTAATGCCTTCTAACATACAACCTCCTGAAACATTAAGTGTAAGTGATTACAGCCCGGGTTAAGGGCTGCAGGTTTAAAGACAAAAGCGAAATTAAAAGATATAGAATATAATTAATGGCAGGGGAGTTTAGATAATTTTTCAGATATTTTTCGCGTGTATGCCGGATGAGCCCCGGGCGCTGCCCGGGCCGACAAATGCTCCACTGGAGCATGGCTCCCCGCAGAGGGGGTGGCGGAAGACAAAAAATCCAAACGTCTTTTTGTTTGGATTTTTTGGCTGGAGACAGGGGGATACTTCCCCCTCTTATATTATCTTTACTCCTCTATATTCTCACCAATCTCAACCTCAAACGGCTGAGACGGAACCTCATGATTATCCTTAGCGGCAATTCTCGGAATCCATAGATTATCACCCGGTTTTAGAGCGAAAACATTAACATTGCGGTTGAATTTTTTGAGAAGCCATAAAGGAATTTTCGCCTCATTGCATATGCGCCACAGACTCTCGCCGCTCCTTACTCTTCTTCTCTCAAAGTCAACTATGTTATAGCGGGCGAAAAAATCTTCCTCTATAGCCATGTGGTGTTCGAGACGGCTAACTTCAAACTTTTTAATATCGCTTGAACGGCCTATGGGGATGGAGAGGGTTTGGCCCAATTTTAAAGGAGCGTCCGGCGCGAGATTGTTGAGTCTGCGGATATCCGCGGTGTATACCCGCATCCACTCCGCGAAATTGGTTAGCGTTTCGTCAACCGATACTTTTACTTTTACGCTCATCGCTCCGGGGGCTACGGTCATTCCCAAATTATAGACCGCGGCGTCGAAGTGGGTTACGGCCACGGGCTTTTCGTTTCTGTTTGATCTTAGCGCCGGTACGGATACGGCTTCGCTGAAAGCAACCGCCGCGCTGATTGTATCGGGAATCGCGGCGGCAGTTTTAATAGAGTCTATTCTTGCGGCGTTCATGATTGAATCCTGCTTTGCCGCGGCTTTCACGGAGTCTCGCCGCGCCGCGATTTTTATTGAATCCCGTTTCGCCGCCGCCGCTATGGAGTCCCGTTTGGCGGCGATTTTCATAGAATCTTTTTTAGCGGTAATCGCTATGGAATCACGTCTCGCAGAGATTTTTATAGAATCTTTCTTAGCCGCGGTTTTTATTGAATCGCGCCTGACTGCGTTCATTATAGAATCCTGTTTCGCCGCGGCTTTTATTGAGTCGCGTCTAACAGCATTCATTATAGAATCCCGCTTTGCCGCCACCGCGATAGAGTCCCGTCTCGCGGCGATATTAATAGAATCTTGCTTTGCCGCGGCCGCGATTGAGTCTTGCTGCGCGGCGGTCATGATTACGGCTCTGTCGGGCTGCGCTTCTGCCGCGGTATCTTTACTGACGGCGGCTGCTGCGGCGGCTGCAACGGATGACGGGATGACAAGAACCTGACCCACAAAGATTCTGCTCGAATTTGTAATATTGTTTACAGACGCAAGTTCCTGCATCGAAACGCCGTGGCGTCTTGCGATATTATGCAGATTGTCTCCCGAGACTACGGTATAATAACCGCCGGTCGGCTCGGTGACTTCACGCACAGTAGGCCGCTGGGGCGCCGGGGTGCGGTTAAGGGAGGCGATCGTCTCCCTGCCGTCCATATTCGCCGGGATATTTATTGCGTAACCGGCCGGAATTGGTTTTTGCTGTGTGTACATAACAGGACGCAGACTGGGATTTAACCTCGCAAACTCCTGCTGAGTAATACCGAGTGATCTAATGAGCGCGTCGGGCCTCATGGCAAAGGGGAGCTTTATACTTGTGGCTTCAAACCGCGGTCTGTAATTAATATCCTTAACATAATGATCGAGATTCTCCATGATCTCAAGCACCGCGAGAAAACAGCTGTAGAAATTTTTTGATGCAAACTTAAAAGTAGGGCTCTCATGCTTCTCAAGGATATCCGCGATGTCTCTGCTCCCTACAGCGGCTACCGCGCGGCGGATTCCGTTTGGTCCGTGATTGTACGCGGTAATAGCAAGGGGCCACGTCTGCAGCATGTTATAATTTTGCCGCAAAAATTTCGCCGCGGCGTGAGAGGAGATAATAGCGTCGCGCCGTTCGTCAAACATATAGTCAATACGCATAAAGCCGCGGCCTGTCGGGCGCATAAACTGCCACAATCCGGCGGCTCCGGCTTTTGAATACGCTTCGGCGTCAAAGGAAGATTCCACATGGGGCAGGTATTTAAGCTCGTCGGGGACGCCGTTTTGCTTTAGAATTGCGCTTATGGTGTCAAGATACATAGCCGAACGCTCAACGCCCTGTTTGAACCGCTCCCTTTGACCGGTTTGGTGCCGGATGCGGTTTTCGGCGTCTGCGAGCGCTCCCTGCGGGGCGTTTTTGAAAGCCTCGGCAACCTGTTTTTCCACAGGCCCCCATTTGCTCTCGTTACCCTCTCTTACGCTACGTATTGCCGCCTGATAAATTTTACGGCGGCTGTCGATATGGTCGCTCAGCGCTTTGCCGCGGCGTCCGCCGTGTATCACCTTTTCATATACTATTTGAGGATACTCTCTATCATGCAGAAGTCCTTCCTGAAGAGAAACTTCCGTATAGATGCGGATCCAAAACGCGACATTCGGCTTTATGATATCGGGAACGGGAAAAATTTTGCTTTCGGCAAATGAAGCCGCCGGGATAAAAAATAAAACAGCGCAAAACAGCGCGGATCTGTACCTGTTGACTGATGTCAATAAAAACTGTTTCAAACAGAAATCTCCTCAAATATAAACGTAAGGACAGCCGTCCCGGCTGTCCGCCATATACAAGACGACAGTAAAACGCCTATTAAATCCCCAAATCAATGCGCAATTATCATACCCGAAAGATACGAAGAGTTACTGCTTGATGAATGATGATCAGCGCCAGCCGGTTCATTTTATAAAAATAATATAAACCGATTCCGTTGCGCCAATAATATCTCTCCAAGTCCCGTTGGGGCGCTGTATCCAAACGTCAATTCCTGATAACCGTCATTTTACTGCTAAAAACAGGCTCTTTCGCAGCACCGCCGCGTACAGAAATTATATAGCTCCCTTTTGATCTGACTAAATCACGAGATTTAAGCGCAGCCGGGGAAGTATAGGTTTTGTTGAAGACGACTCGTCCCTTTAAATCATAAACACGCACATTAAGAGGCCCGTCTGCTGTATTGAGCGTTAAAACATTGCCGGTAAATTTAACATTTGCCGGACGGTAGTGCGGTTTTGACGCCGTACGCCGCGCCGACGTAAATTGATTATCCGCCCACTCTGCCGGCATGCGTACCGCTACTCCGCGTCCGGCGGTAGACCTGTATACAACGCCGAAAGTATTCATATCGCCGCGCACGAAATTGCCGTTTGCAAGCGCGCCGAATGCCTGCTTTTCATCATCAATTCTTACCCAGCTTCTTGCCTCATCAATCGACTGCCATATCCCGAGCTGGTCGTTAATTGTTCCGCAGATGTAGATCGCCGGATAATCGGCGCCTTCCGCCGCTTTGCCGAAGCCTATCGCCTGAGCGTGCTGAACGCGCTGTGTGTAAACCGGGTTGACCGCCGGATCAACGTGGTGAAACGTCTCGCCGCCGTCAACCGACCGCGCCAAATACCCGCCGTTTCTGCCGTCCCACGCGTGGCCGACTACCCAAATGTGGCCTTTCACACCCGGCGTCACCTGCATGTCGTTTGTCCAGCCGTCAAAATTGCCATTGCCAAAAGGAGTTGCCACACCGGTTGTCACCCTTGTAAACGTTTTTCCGGTATCGTTACTCCTGTGGACGCCGCCGCCGAATATATAAAATACCGATGGATCAAGCGGATCCGCTTTGGGATGCGGCGTCTGCGGCGAGAGTCCCGGAACTGTTGTCCATGTCGCGCCCCAATCGGCGGTGCGCAAGACCGTATTTCTCTCACGCGGCGTCCATATTACAACCCTGCCGTCGGACGATACCGCAACTTTTCCCTTGTAATTGCGTCCCGGCTCCGGCGCTGTAACGAATTTTGTCCACGTACGGCCTGTATCCTGAGAATAGAAAATCGGGAAACGGTAGTCGCGGTGATCTGCCGGTCTGTCGTCGCCGCCGACCCGTACAACTATATTTGGCTGCAGTTTCGCGAAATCTATACCGTAGTTGCACCCAATCTGCGGCTGGTGCCGGGAGGCTCTGACCGGCCTTGTTATATCGTCGTGAACAAATCCGTCATAATCTTTAATGGCGGTAATAAGCGGTCCGCCGGGGATGCTCACCATGTCTGTGGGAACTGTCTCCTCAAAACCGCGTACCGTAAAATTCCAGCGGAACCGGCTGCCGGGAGAAAAATCATCCGCCATGTATACGCCGTTGCCGGAAACAATAAATACACGCTTGGGGTTAAAAGGGTCAAACTCTATACTTCCCGACCAGTGGATACTTTCACCTGCGATCCAGTTAAATCCGCTGTTGTAAAGAAACGAGATAGGGGCGCTTTGAGAAGTTTGCGCCCAGTTTCCATCATCGACGTCACCAAAAGTTCCTGTCCAGCTTTCGCCGCCGTCGGTAGTGGCAAAAATTCTGTCTCCCCACGCCGCCGCGCCGCTCCCTTCCCAAATCTGAGGTTTCCATTTGTTAATAGTGGCCACTATGATATGGTTCGAGTCGTTAGGGTTTATTGAGATACCGCTGAAGCCCCCAAGCCACGCGCCCCAATCGTTAGTAAAATTACCGGGATTGTGAGGATCCGGGACACGCGGATCGCTCATCATGTCTTCAGGCGAAATATCGCTCCAGTTTTTATTATGGGTGTCATATTTAAGCACCGCTCCGCGTGTGATTGGAGTGCCCGATTCCGGCGCCGTGCCGTTTGCGGTTGTAACATAGAGAAACCTGCCGCCGGGTGTAAGCACCGCTCTGTGAGGCATAACCGGTTTTGACAGCGTTGGGAATGGTATCAGATTCCAGCTCTCCCCAGCGTCGTCTGTTACATAAAGATTTGCTGAACCGGCAGCCGCGATCCCTATGTAAATACGTGCGGTAACGCCCCCCGCCGTATGATTGGGATCAAAGAGTACAAAGTTAATTCCTGAATTTAAAATGGCGGAGTTTGAAACGGCGGGCGCGCTTGTTACCCTGCTCCAACTGTTTCCGCGGTCGGTAGTTTTCCACAATCCATTGATACGTGTCCCGGCAAAAAGGATATTCGAATTGTGGGGGTCAACCGCGAGACGCTCACCATTATGCCGCCCCCAGCCGTTGCCGTGAATTCTGAAATGTTGAGTGACATTTATGGTATCAAAAGTTTCGCCGTAGTCGTCGGAGCGCAGAAACATCGATTTACCCTGATTGAAATACTCGGTTCCCGCAAGCATGTAAACACGCGACGGGTTCTGCGGATCAAGCGCCAAAGCGTCTATACCAAAGAGCCCCATGTCGTTAGGCCCAAGCCAGTCGGTAATCGGGATCCATCTATTACCCGATTCGCTCCAGCGGTACGCTCCGCCCACATCTGTACGGGCGTAGATAAGATTTCTTTCAGTTTTGGAGGTGATTATGGCAGATACAAATCCGCCCCCGCCCATCACCACATTGCCCCATTTGAACTCCTGCACCGGCTGGGCTGATGACAGTCCGCAAAATTGCAGTATCAGCAGTAATGCCGCGATCAAGGATAACGATGATAACTTTTGCATATTTTCCTCCCCCGTGAGTCTAATTTATTTATAAAATCAGTAATAATAAATGGCGCTTCGCTATTAAGTGCGGGTAGTTTTTCCTGCATCCCAACGGGATGTACCGCCCGGTAAAATGATGTAACCCCAAAAAGCTCCTACATCCTAAAGGGATGCACCCTTTGTTGTTGATACGCCATGGACGCATCCCTTTAGGATGCGGGAAAACGTTTGTGATCTCTGTTTTACCGGGCGGCGCATCCCGTTGGGATGCAGAGAGTACCGCAAATATAATGTTATCTACCCGCACAAAATAGCGAAGAACCTAATAAACTAAAAATCGTGCGTATTGACAGTCACAATACTAATATATAAAAAGGTACTCCGCGCCCCAGCCTTTTTCGTACTTTTCAAAGTAATAGCTGCTGTGCAGACGGTTAAAATACCGCAAACTCAACCCAAACCCTCTATTGGAACGCATCAAAAAAGCTCCCGCCGACAGATCTGCGCCGGGGTTGCTTCCGTTTTGGTCAACATTTTCAAGCCGTACATTAACAAAGGGCTGGAGCTTGGAGGAGGGGGGGAGAGTCATACCGAAAGGGCGCGGTGTGTAAAGAAACGAAACATCGGCGCGGCTTCGCAGGTTCTTTTGAGCGCAGACGTGATAATACCCGCCAACTCCCGCGCCGAATTCCAATACGTCAAAAAATTTATAGTACGCTTCTGCGCGTACCATTTCGCTTGATACCGCTCTCACATCCTCTTTTAAAATGTCTGACGGATATCCGTCGGCAAGATGGGCGCTTACATGGTATACAGGGTAGAACCGCCATGAAAAATTTGAACTCTGACTGCCCGAAAAATAGATCGCAAGCACGGCGTAAAAATTATCAACAGGAAACGTCATATTCTCTTTAGGCCGCATATTGATATGCGCCGCCGCGTTTATCCCTAACATAATGTTTCTATCGGCGCCGTAATTATAACCGGCAAAAGGGAAATCTACGCCAAAGCGCCCCCTCATATAAAAGGTATCCTGCTGCGTTCCCGTATGCAGCATCTGTGAGTACTGCATGGTTTCGTTGCTCAGAATTTTTGGCTGCTGGGGGAAGATTGTGAATTCAGACGCGAAACAGAACGAAAAAACGGCAAAAACACAAATGATCCAATATCCAATCGCGGGATCATTAATTTTCATCTCCTATTTTGTACCTTTATATTGATTAAGCCGTTTAGAGCGCGACCCCTGTTTTAACCGTTTGAGAGCCTTCTCTTTGATTTGACGCACCCGCTCACGCGTAAGATTGAACCGCACCCCTATCTCTTCAAGAGTATAAGCAGTCTCCTCGCCAATCCCAAAATAAAGTTTCACAACCTCGCGCTCCCTCTCTGTAAGAGATTCTAAAACGGCGTCTACCTCTGAGTTAAGCGAAATGTCAAGCATGCCGTCTTCAGGGCTTTCGCTGTGCTCATCCTGAATAATATCCATCAGCTTTGAATCGTCCCCATGCTGAAGCGGAGCGTCAAGCGAGAAGTGGTTATTGCCGATTTTTATTGTATCGTGCACCTCATTCGGGTCGATTTTAAGCTCCTGGGCGATCTCATCGGCAGTGGGGGGGCGGCAGTATTTCTGCTCAAGACGCCCCTGAACCGTCCCTATTTTATGAATCGCCCCCACACGGTTTAAAGGGAGCTTTACAATTCGGGACTGCTCGGCAAGCGCCTGAAGGATAGACTGGCGGATCCACCAAACAGCGTACGATATAAACTTAAAATTTTTCTTTTCGTCAAATCGTTTCGCCGCCCGTATAAGCCCCAAATTCCCCTCGTTGATCAGATCAATGAGCGGCAGCCCCTGATTTTGATAGTTTCTGCTCACGCTCACCACAAAGCGCAGGTTTGACTTAACAAGCTTGTCAAGCGCGGCGCGGTCTCCGCTTTTGATGCGCACCGCAAGTTTCGCCTCTTCTTCAATGGGAAGCGCCTTAAACCGGCTTATCTCCTTGAGATAAAGCTCAAGGGCGCCACCATCGTTCACGATTACATTATTAGAAGTTTTTTCTTTTGGCATTTTTTAACTGTGACTATCGCGGCGCACGGTCTATCGGCGCAGCTGCTTTCTATAACATTATGATCAATATGTCAACAATATACCATTAAGACGGTATATTGCAAGATATATCGGCACATGGAATTATTTAGTTAATGCTTATTACGGCGCTTAATTCATCTTTCGCGCCGCCCCCATAATATATATTATACTGTTTTCACGGACAATTTTCAACAAAAAAAATTAACAAATTATCTTTATCATAAATTAGGATATACTGGTGAACGGCATAAATTAACACTGCACCGCACGCAGGGCCGGCTCTGCTGCTTAGCGGCACAGCGTCACATTTATGCCGTGGTTCAGTATAACCAAAAATGGAGCGGATATATGGATCTCATAGTAAGCAAGTTCGGCGGTTCTTCTGTTGCAACAAGTGAAAAAATTGAACAGATCGTAAAAATCATGCGTCTTAACGACAGCAGGCGCTGCATCGTTTTATCGGCTCCGGGCAAGGCGCCGGGGTTCAATGTAAAAGTTACCGATCTTCTAATAGACGCGTGCGCCAGAGCTCTGAAAAATCAAGACTTCAGCGCGCCTCTAAACGATATCAAAAACCGTTTTATCTCCATCTACGAACCTTTGGGTCTACCAAAAGATCAGCTAAATGGAATACTCTCCAATTTGGATCAGCGCCTGAATTCATCAAAAGAGAACAGCGCTAAATTCCGCGATCTCGTTGTAGCCGCCGGAGAGGATATCAATTGCCGGATTTTTGCCGACTATCTCAATATCGCCGGCATAAAAGCTCAGTACATCTCACCCAAAGAAGCCGGACTTATCGTCACCGCAGTATTCGGAGACGCGCAGCCGACCTCACAAGCCGCAATGAACCTTGCCGCGCTAAAAAGCATCTGTGCCGATCATGTAGTAGTCTTCCCCGGCTTTTTTGGTATCACCGAAGAAGGCGACGTTGCGACATTCAGCCGCGGCGGTTCCGACCTCACCGGCGCAATCCTCGCCGAAGCGATTGACGCCGCAGAGTACGAAAACTGGACGGATGTTGACGGAATAAGAAGCGCTCATCCTTTAATGGTAGAATCACCGGCGCAGATAACGGCGCTTACCTATAGAGAGATGCGTGAACTCTCCTACATCGGATTTAATGTTTTACATGAAGAGGCCGTAAAGCCTGTAATGCGTAAAAAAATCCCCATCCGCTTACGTAACTCAAACAATGTAGATAACGGCGGCACGCTCATAGTCTCTGAACGTCTCCCCGGAGAACGCGACGTTGCAGGCATAGCCTCAGGAAGCGGTTACTGCAGCTTTACGCTTCAAAAATTTTTGATGAATCGTGAAAAGGGCTTCGTCAGAAGGCTTCTGTCAATATTTGAGGATATGGGCCTCTCTTTCGAGCATTGTCCGTCAGGGGTTGATAATATTTCCGTAATCCTTGATCAGGAGCAGTTAAAGCCTGAAACTGTCAATACCATAATAAGAACAATCGGCGAGGAGCTCAATCCCGATGATATAAAAACCGAATACGGCATAGCGCTTGTTTCTGTAGTAGGCGAGGGTCTTGTACGCAGAATAGGCGTACTCTCACAAGCCGCGGGCGTACTCTCAAAAGCCGGAGTAAACATAAAAATGATCAATCAGGGCTCAAGCGAGATAAGCATCATTTTTGGGATTGACGCTTCAGATGAGAGGAAAGCCGTCAACGCGCTTTATCAGGAGTTTTTTTGAGTAATTTTTGAAAAAAATATCTCTTCCTGATTTCGCGTAATGATTAATAGGTTTGACACGCACGACCTATTGATGGTACAATAAATTGTATAGATATTTGAACAATAGCACAGCTTAAAAATGGTGAAGTCGTAACAAAGACAATGGCTGAGCTGGAGGCTTATGGAATAAAGAACTGCGGTGCATGGAGCAGGAGGATAGATCACGCAAATCGATTAGTTTATCAACTTGACGATAAACAAAATATCTTAGTTATAGCTTGCCGCGGGCATTATACGGATTGAGATAAGAGAAATATGAGTTATTTCGGGATTAAAGGAGTTTTGATGACGGCTGGCGCGATAGTGGTTGCGGTTGGGGTAGTGGGTTGACGTGTGTGTAAAATGGCGCAATTTGCGAAGTTTCGTCTCCGAAAAAGGAAGTATTAAGCAGATGGCCAAACAAAATGAAAATAAAATCGTTTTATATCAGGATGAAAACGGGATAACAAGGATTTCCGTACGATTCTCCGATGATGATTTGTGGCTTACGCAACATCAAATTGCTGAAATTTACGATACAACGCAGCAGAATATCAGTCAACATATTGATGGCATTTTAAAAGATGGAGAATTAGAGGACGAGGCAACTCACAAGAAATACTTGTTAGTTCAAATCGAGGGAAAAAGAGAGGTAAAACGGGAAATCAGTCACTATAACCTCGACATGATCATCGCAATAGGTTACCGGGTTCAATCACAAATCGCCACCCGATTCCGCCGCTGGGCGACTAAACGACTTCACGAATATATTCAAAAAGGGTTCACGATGGATGATGACCGCTTGAAACAGGGCGGCTCACGCTACTTTCGCGAACTTTTACAGCGCATACGCGATATTCGCAGCAGCGAACGGAATTTTTACCAGCAAGTAACAGATATCTATGCCACATCAACCGATTATGACTCAAGTGCGGATATTACGAAAACTTTCTTTGCAACCGTGCAAAACAAAATGCACTTCGCAGTCCACGAACATACCGCCGCCGAAGTCATATACGAACGGGTAAATAATGAAAAACCGCTTGTGGGAATGACCAATTTCAAGGGTAACTACGTAACAAAAGATGACGTGAAAATCGCAAAGAATTACTTGTCAGAAATAGAGTTACAACGTTTGAACTTATTGGTATCACAATTTTTGGATTTCGCGGAATTTCAGGCATTAGAACAAAATCCAATGACTATGAAAGACTGGATTGAGGCATTAGACAAACAAATCGCAATGCTTAACAAAAGTAGCCTTACTGGGTCAGGCAAAATATCGCATAAACAGGCGATTGAAAAAGCTCAAAAAGAGTTTGAAGTTTACCGGGCAAGAGAGATGAGACAGATGGAGAGCGATTTTGATAAGGCTGTGAAAGCGCTTAAAAAGAGTGCTAAAGATGGCGAGTGTAAGTGAAATGACATTCAAAAGCTGCAATGAGTTAATTGGCTCACGAGCTGGCTTTGGAGTATGGGTTGTTGAAGCGGTAAAATCGAAACGAAGTTGATGCAGTTATCACTGAAAAGGAAAACATGAAATATCTCGGGATTAAAAAAGCTTTGATGACAGCCGCCGCGGTGGTGATGACGGTTGGGGTAGGGAGTTTTTTGTGGGCGCAGACTTTTAATGTTACGACTGCTGGTGATTTTTATGCACGGATAGCGGATTATGAAACGGCGGATGATAATGTCGTTATTGAAGTGGATACGGATATTTTAATTCCTGTGCCTGTGGAAATTCCAACACCAAATAAAGCAGGTATGGAGCTTACAATTAAAAGCAAGAACCCTGCTTCGCCGGTTACTCTCACACGCGGTGCTTATGGGCATTTATTTGTCGTGCCCGATGATGCGGCTCTTATTTTGGAAAACATTGTAATTGACGGAGGCGGTGCTAGTTTTACTGGAGCTGGAAATTCGCTGCTGCGGGCCGAAGGCGGTTTAATTGAGATGAAAAGTGGTACGGTTTTGCGCAATAATGTGAATTCCGACAATGGCGGCGGTGTGTCTGTTGTTTTTGGCGGCACATTTATAATGGACGGCGGTGAGATCATCGGCAATGTTACAGGTGAAGGTTACGGCGGCGGCGTAGCTGTTGGTTGGGGCGGCGGTGGTACGTTCATTATGAACGGCGGCAGCATCGGCAGCAATACTTCTTTTGGATCCGGCGGCGGTGTTCTTGTGCTTGATGGTACATTCACAATGAATGGCGGCAGTATCAGCGGTAATTCTGTAACATCTATGCATACCCCCGGTGAAGTAGTAGGGACTGGTGGCGGCGTGTATGTTGATGCTTTGGGCAAATTTACAATGACCGGCGGCGAAATCAGTGAAAATACCTCATTAGAAAGTAATGGCGTATATGTTAATGCTATATATGACGGCCAGCAATGGTTTTTGGGTGAATTCTTAATGACCGGCGGGGTCGCAGCCGGAAATGGATATAGTGTTTATGATGTTGTCAGCGATTTGAATATGATAAATTCCAATTACGGTGATAATGGAATTGTAATAGCGTATGATATTGCCGCACAAACGACATACATCGCTGGAACACGTGCAGGATTGGATTTTCAGCCTGATTACTATAGTGATGCTTCAGTTGTGTGGGCGCGTGAGGGCGGCAAAAACGGTATTTTTTATTCATACTCCGGCAATGATGGATTTATAGAGATAAACGGCGTTACGCTGAAAGGACCGGGTGATCCTGAGTATGGGTTTTATCAGCAGGTAGCATCTTACGCAACGGCAACGGAAGATGTTGTTATTGAAGTTGATCAAAATCTTACGCTTAGTATGTTTGTTAACATTCCGGAACCTGCGACAGCGGATATAACGCTTACTATACGCAGTAAGAATCCCGCTATGCCTAACACTCTTATGCGCGGTACTTACGGAGATTTATTTACCGTGCTTGACGGCGCGGCGCTCATTTTGGAAAACATTATTATTGACGGCGATAGGGACGATGTTTTTAATATTGGCGGCGGTTCATTGGTAATGATTCTTGGTGATGGCACATTTGTTATGGAAGATGGTGCGGTTTTGCGTAACAACGCAAGCGTAAGCTACGGCGGTGGTGTATACGTAGCTGATGGCGGTGTATTTACTATGAATGGAGGCGAAATACGCGGCAATGAGCTTAGTGACTACTATAACTGCGAAGGTGGCGGTGTATATGTATCCGATGACGGCACATTCATTATGACAGATGGTGAAATTAGCGGAAATACGGCTGCCGGTTTTGGCGTTGGCAGAGGCGGTGGTATAGCTGTTTCTAATGGTACATTTACCATGGAAGGTGGTAAAATAAGCGGTAATGTAGCTCATAGTATGGTCGGAGGCAGTGGCAGTGGTGTGTATAATGGCGGCATATTCACCATGATGGGTGGTGAAATCAGCGGCAATACGTCTAAAAGCGGCAATGCCGGTTCTATTAACAATAACGGCAGCGATGTGTCTAATGGTGGTACATTTATTATAACGGGTGGTGTAGTAGCTGGACGCGGCAGTAATATTAATGGCGTTGTCTCCGGTTCATACAATCTCAACGCAGGTGATGCTACATCTCCTAACAACGGCATCATAATCGCCTGGGACAGCGAAGCAGGTACTACAACATACGACGCGGGCACAAACACCGACCTGACAACAAATCCCAACGAAGCAAGCGGAGCAACAGCGCAATGGGCATTTCAAAACTCCAAAAGCGGCGTCTCTTACTCTTACACAAGCGCCGGCGGCGCTAACGAGGGTTTTATTGAAATTGCCGGTGTGACGGTGATACCGGATCCAAATTATACCATCGACATCACATGGTACACAAACAACCCAACGGCTGATATCTTCACAATTACCACCGCAAATCAATTAGCCGGATTAGCCGCGCTTGTGAATAATACCGCTGGTCTTGGGTCGTCTGTTACGTTTGAGAATAAGACTATAAGACTTGGCAATGACATCGTTTTGAACGATACTGCCGCGGCGGGCGGCTGGCGAGCATGGGGTGAGAATACAACGGGTTTGAAACAGTGGACGCCTATAGGGAGTTCTTTCGAGAATCGTTTTTACGGCGATTTTGATGGCAATGGTCATGTTGTGCTTGGGCTTTACATAAACACTGCCGCCCAGTTTCAAGGTTTATTTGGTTTTGAAAACTGGCAGGGGAGCATAAGCAATCTTGGTTTGGCAGGTTTTTATGTGAGAGGCGGACAAGGTACAGGCGGCATAGGCGGCGGCGGCAGAGTGATAAGTAATTCCTACGTTATCGGCAATGTATTTGGGGAATCTTATGTGGGCGGTATAAGCGGCTGGGGCGGGGAGGTAACGAATTCTTATGCTATTGGTAATGTATCGGGCACTGAATATGTAGGCGGAATAAACGGCAGTTCCACAGTAATTAATTCCTATTTTGTTGGAAGTGTAACAGGAACAAACAATGTTGGCGCTATAAGCGGAAATATTGATGCCCCGGCAATAAACTCTTTCTACAATTCCGATTTAGCAACGGCAGGCAACCTCAACTCTAACGGCATTTCAAAAACTACCGCAGAGATGCAAAGCCGTGAATTTCACGAACTTTTACAATCATACGCAAAAATATTAAACACTGTGCAAACAGACGGTAGTTACAGCGGCTGGACATATAACGCAAATGACTACCCAACGCTTTCAGGTACAAAAGCTGTTTGCGACGACGCCCTTTGCGATTTCTACGCGAAAGTAGCTTTTTACGAAACGTCAACAACGGACGTAGTTATTGAGGTTGATCAAAATCTTACGCTCGACGCACTTGTAGAAATTCCAACTCCGAATACAGCGGGCAGAACGCTTACAATTCGTAGCAAAACCCCACTCGCACCGGTTGTTCTTACGCGCGGTGTGAGCGGGAATTTATTTACTGTGGCTGCCAATGCAACGCTTATTTTGGAAAGCATTATTATTGACGGCGACAAAGAGGGTGATTTTGAGGATGGCGGCGGATCGTTGGTATTTGTCAATGGTGGTACGCTTGTCATGGATAATGGTGCGGTTGTGCGTAATAATACTTTTGCACAAAGTATGGTAATTTTGGATGGCACATTCAACATGAATGGCGGCAAAATCAGCGGTAATAACGGTAGTGGCGTTGTGATTGTTGGCAGTATATTTTATATGACTGGCGGCGAGATCAGTAATAATACTGGTTACGGCGTACACACTGCTAATAATCCCGCATTCACCATGAACGGTGGTACAATCAACAGTAATGGTAGCAGTGGTGTATTTGTTACAAGCGGCACATTTAACATGGTAGACGGTGAAATCAGCGGCAATACAGCCAACTCTGGCAACGGTGTGTTTATAAGTAGCGGCACATTCACCATGACCGGCGGTGTTGTAGCCGGAACAGGTGCAAGTGTTGATGATGTTATCTCCGGTTCATGCACTCTAAACCCTAACCCGGCCACAGACAACGGTCTCATAATCGTATGGAACAAACCATCCGTCCCCGCCCCAATTATCTACGACGAAGGTACAAGCACCAATTTAATCGTATCACCAACCGCTACAGCTTCGGCGGTTTGGGGAGCAGAGGGTCTTGAGTATGGCATTTCGTATGCAAACGGCACGAACACCGGTTTTATCGCGATTGCGGACGTAAAGGTGACGGGGGATAACGCCGATATCACGCACGTAAGGGCGCTTATTGAAAGTACAGATTTCGATTCTGCCGCGATGACAGCGCTTAACACTCAGACATTAGCAAAATTGCATGTTGAGTATATAATTGCCGGTCTTGAGTTAGATGGTGTAACCGTATTAGTGGCAGACAACGCTTTTACAGCGGCGATTGCGGGGACTGCCGGCAATCTATCGGGTACTAACGGCAGATACGTTTTCACTGTGAATTTAAGTAAGGGCACAGGTACGCCGCAGACCACGGCAGCGTGTACCCTTGTAATCACCGCTACGCCTTATGACGTAACGCAGGATAATCTTGATATCACGGCGGCAAAATCAATAATTGAGGGGATGACTCTTACTGCTGTAGCGCAATCAACGTTAAATACTTTAGAGCTGGCAAGGCCGCATATTATCAGCTTGATTGATGCGCTTGGACTTGATGGTATAGAAGCGGACGTGGTTGACGGCGAGTGGGTTGCGGCGGTTGCCGGTACCGCAACAAGCACATCCGGTACAGACGGCAGTTATACGTTCACGGTAAATCTTAATAAGGGCGGGGGTACGCAGCAGACTACGGCTGAGCGAACTCTTGCCATAAGCGCAACGTCATACGCCGCGGCGCAGGATAACGCCGATATCGCGGCGGTGAAATTATTAATTGAGGCCGCGGATTTTGGCTCTGTGGCAATGACTGTTTTTAATACGTTAGAGGCGGCGCGAGACAGCGTTCTCGCTATAATTGATGATCTCGAACTCAATGGCGTAATCCCGACACTGGTTGATGAAAATTTCAGTGCGGCAGTTGCCGGAACTGTTGGTAATCTCACCGGTACAGGCGGCAGTTATACGTTCACGGTCGCGCTCAATAAAGGTATAGGCGTACAACAGGAAACGGCGGTTTTGACAATGCTCATAAGTACAATTCCTTATGACGCCGCGCAGGATAATCTTGATATCACGGCGGCAAAATCAATAATTGAGGATGTTGTATTCGGTTCTGTAACAATGTCAACGCTTAACACATTAGCATTAGCAAAATTACACATCCTTGCAATAATTAATGGTCTTCAATTTGAAGGCGTAATCCCTGCTGTGATAGATGGTGATTTCACCGCGGCAATTGCCGGAACAGTTGACAATCTCAACGGTACAGACGGCAGCTACGCGTTTACAGTTGCGCTCAACAAAGGCGCGGGGACAGAGCAGGTGACGTCTGAGTTGACACTTGTCATAAGAGCGACTCGTTTTATCCTTGACGCGGAGATACCGGTTATCACAGCTCAACCAACCGGCGGTACTGTAGTTGAAGGCAGAGATATTGAGATATCAATAACCGCAGAAGTTTCTGACGGCGGTGTATTAAGCTATCAGTGGTATATCAGTGAGACAGGTATAAACAGTGATGGTTCTTTAATCGACGGTGAGACAGGTTCGACTTTTGATGTGCCGACGTCTGTCCCCGGGATTTATCACTACTATGTGGTGGTAACCAACACGAACAGCAGCGCAAATGGTGAAGAGACTGCAGCGATTACAAGCGATGCGGCGACAGTGACTGTAAATGCTGTCGTTAATGCCGTAAGACCGCGGGTCTCTTCTCAGCCGTCAAGCGGGGCTATAACGGTTGGCGTCGATCACAGAATAACTGTAACGGCAGGCGTATCGGATAACGGTACGTTGACTTATCAGTGGTACAGCAGTACAACAGCGAGCAACACAGGCGGAACCGCAATTGACGGGGCTACCGGTTTATCCTACAGCTTTCCAGCGGCTGATACCGGTACTTTTTACTATTATGTTGTAATAACAAATACAATAGCGGATAATGACGACGGCGGCATAAAGAGTATCAGCGCCGTATCAAGTATAGTAACCGTTGTTGTGGAGAGCATACCGGAAGTTATCAGCGGATTCGCAGGTTTAAAGTTCATTTCCCCGTCTTCTGCTAATGATTCGCTTGTTGCCAACCGGTCATCGATTTATGAGGTAAGGGTGATGGTGCTCGACAGTTCAGGCGATGCTTTTACCGACAGAGCAGTGGCTATGAGATTATCCGCAGATTTAGCCGGAGTAGTTGTCGCGAAGAATATTATTACAGACCGGTCAACCGGCATAGCGGAGTTTAGTTTCATTCAGGCGAGCGCAGTTGTTGGTGATGTTATCACATTCACCGCGCTTGCGGGTGATATTTCCGAAACGGCTGTTTTACATGTAACAGCGCCGCCGCCTGAGGTAACATTATCAAATGTAATCGGCGAATTCACAGCGGGGCCAAATCCGGTAGCAAAATCCGCCGGCATCGTGAATTTTTTCCACACGGGTACGTCATTGACCGGCGCTCAAGGCACATTGTCAATTTATGACGCACAGGGCAATCTCGTCAACAGGATAAATATTGACGTCCGTCTTGGCAAATCGTCATCCATTTCCAATACGTCAAGACGAAACATCGGTTCATGGAATCTGCGCGACACAAAAGGCCGCCCCGTAGCCGCAGGAACATATCTGGCGCGAGGCACAATCACCACATCAAACGGAAAGCGTGAACAGATATCAATAATCATAGGCATAAGATAACACATATCCGCACCCCTTTAGGGGTGCAAGATTGTAGCCCCGGGTTTCAACCCGGGGTAATTTATATAGGAAAGGATTCATTATAAAAATGATCGCAGCAAAAAGCAAAGCCATCGGCAAAACAGCGTTATGCGCCGTTTTCGCGATGATATTTTCCGCCGTTTACGCATCCGCGAATGATCCTGTTGAGATAAATTCGTACGACGATTTCAGACGTATCGGCAGCAGCGCAGGCAACGGTCTCCCCCTAAACGGCAGCTACGTGCTTACCGGCGACATTGACGCATCCGCAAGCAAACGCGCTAACGGTGGTTTGGGGTGGATTCCTATCGGTACCGCAGCGCATCCATTTTCCGGTACATTTTTGGGCGGCGGTTACGCTGTACACGGGCTTTACATCAATCGGCCAACAATGGGGAATGTCGGTTTATTTGGGTACATTGACAGCAGCGGCGTGGTGATGAATCTTGGCGTTCAGGCAGATACCATTATCGGCTCTCACGCGGTTGGTGTTCTCGCAGGGGTCAACTATGGCCATATAATTAACAGCTATACATTTGGCTATGTAAACGCGAGACGGCGTGAGGAGAGCAATGTCGGCGGTATAGCGGGTGTTAACGGCGGGAGTATTTCAAAAAGTTATTCGGCGGCTTCTGTGGCGGGTGTGGTGAATGCCGGCGGTCTTGTTGGTTTTTTAGCGCCTGTTGTAAAGGATGGTCTTATAACGGAGAGTTACGCCACAGGGCAGGTGATGGGCGAAAATTTTATCGGCGGCCTTGTCGGCTATATCTTTGGCGGGATTATAGACAGGTGTTTCTCAGCCGGTTTGGTCTCGGTAACTCCCGGTACAAGAGGCGGTTTTGTTGGCGGACTTGTGGGTGAGGACTTTAACGCTTCAAACAACTCGTGGAATGTTAGGGGCAGGGCCGGCGGCAGACCGATTAGAGACGCCGATATCCACAGCAGTTTTTGGGACGTAGACGTATCGCGTCAAGATACATCCAAGGGTGGAAGCGGCAAGACCACAGAGCAAATGCTTGATCCTGAAACGTACGAATATTGGGACTTTGTCACATCATGGGTCGTTTCGGAGGGTACTTTTTACCCGCAATTAAGGGTATCGCCCATGTGTACGCTTGAGTACCGTGCCGCAGATGGCGGTTATATCACGGTGGGCGGAATAAGGGGGATGCTTGAACATCAGGAGATGGTGCTTGGGCTTGGTGTGAGCGGTCTGCGGGTTACGGCGGTTGGCAGACCGGGCTTTGTTTTTTGGAGGTGGGATGATGGTATTACAACGCCCGCCCGTGAGGATGCTTTCGCGGAAGCTGGGCCTCAGAGGTTATACATTACAGCCCAATTTATAGTCCCGTCTTTTGTTTTATACGAAGCGGGAACAGGCGGGAAACTGCGGGTAGGCGAAAGCAGAGACCCGGTTGATTATTATAATGATCAAAAAGCTATAGAGGGCGCGGTTTTGCCGTCAATCACTGCTGTTGAGCTTGAAGGATACCGCTTTAGCAGATGGAGCGACGGCGTTACAACTCTAACGCGCACGGGGGATATAGTTCCATCCGCCGGCGATACCCTGAGGATAAGGGCTATTTTTGAATTTGAGGGCCTCCCAAAACGTCATGTAGCGTTTACCGGCAGAAACATAAACATTAACGCAAAGCAGGATGTAAACACACAGATCAGGGTGATAGATGTGAGGGGAAGAACAGTAGCGCAATACGCGGCAAAAGGCAGCGCAAAAATCCCCATGAAAAAAATCCCGGCGGGCGTATACGTGGTAGAGATACAAGAAAGCGGCAAGCGTGTCAATATGTCAACGGTGGTATTGAGGTAGAATCTCAGGTGTTTCCGCACCCCTTTAGGGGTGCAAGCCCGGCAGCCCCGGGTTTTAACCCGGGGAAAAATGATATGTCAAACAAATCAACAACGCGTGAATAAAAATAGGGATGGGTGCAGTGAATTTCGAAATTTTAAAAATGATAACGTTGATGACGGCGGTAATTTTTTGCATAAGCGCATCTGTTTTCGCCGACGAACCAGCGTCTGCGGCTCCCTCAAACAGACCGCGGATTGCCGTATATGTTACGGGTACCGAAAATGAAGCGATGAGCAGGTCGCTTGGTACTTTCGTTTTGAACGCGATCGCTAAAACCAATCGCTATACCCCCATAGAGCGCAGTGAGGCATTTTTGGCGGAGATCGCAAGCGAGCAGATCAAGCAGCGCAGCGGCGCGATTGACGATTCGCAGATCAGCCGTTTGGGGATGCAGGCGGGTGTGCAGTTTATTTGCGTAGCGGACGTAGCGTCTGCGCAGGGTGATTTTCATTTGTCAATCCGTATTCTTGACGTTGAAACCGCGGAGGTTGTGGCTGTAAGCGTATCACCGACTATGCCAAGAACAAGAGATAACCTGAGAATAGCGGCAGAGGAAGTTGTGGAGACGATACTTAAGAGGCTCTATCCTGAGGATTATTTTGAGGAGACAGTCCAAAGGAAAAGGTTTAGATTTGGCGGCAGAGCGGGGTATAACAGCTCTTTTGTTTCCGGCCTTTCGTTGACCGTAGTTGATTTCGGCCCCCATACAGATGAGCGCAAGAGCCATGAGCCCCACGACAGTAAATTTGGATTTGCGGGCTCGGGTTTTGAACTCTCGGCGGTAGTTAAGATAGCTATTACCGATGACGCGGTATTCAGCCTGTCGCCCGGTTTTGTTATGAGATCTCCGTATGCAACCGACGCCGCAAAAATAAGTGAGCTTGCGGTAAGTATCCCCGCGCTTTTTGAGTGGAGGCTTTTTAACAGCCCGGTGAGCGCAGTTGGCGGGGTTCAGATGGATATTCCATTCAATACGGAGATATTATGGGCGGATGAGGATGAATCGGAGCCTCTTGACGAGATAAGGCCGTCGCAGGATTTTGGATTAGTTTTGGGGGTAAGTGTTCAGGTTATGTACAATCTCGCGGTTGACATGAGATTTTGCGCCGGAATAAGCGAATTCGACAAAGAAAACAGCCATTTTTTACGTCAATTAAGCGTCGGGGTGAGTTATCTGTATTGAACAGTAACACCTGGGATATTCATCCTGCATTTTCCGTGTGTCGAAGACACGCGGAAACCGAAAGATATACCGGTACGGCATAAATCTACACCGCACCGCATGCGCACAGAAAAACACTTAAATTATCATTTTTTACCGGACGCTAATGAGTCGTTCCTTAAAAACAGCTTTTGTTTAATAATATCACCAAGATATTGTTAAAAAGATGTTAATAATCTGCAAGTAATGATTTATTTTGTATAAAAAGCTTGCAAATTTTTCTTGGAGTTAG
>WRCH01000046.1 GCA_009784115.1 Chitinispirillia bacterium | reverse complement strand
TGGAAGACAGCCGGATACTTCTTCTCCTATTCCTTTCGAGGTACGGAGCGTTGACTCACTTAATACGGATTCTCAAATAAGAATGTCTTATAATAATGACCGTGCTGCTGATATTGGAGTTAATTCGGAAGGAAGGTTTCGTATTAAGGTGCGTTTTTCAGAAATGATGTATCTTTATAAGGATAACTCCGGCGGTAACTATAAAATTCACACCTTTCAATCAAAATTTGAAAATAACGGCAATGAGACGGAAATTTGGACAGATCGTGATGGTTATATAAAAATTAGAGCCGGTGAGCAGGGTCTCTTTTTGGGTGCGCAAAATGGTGATGTGATTTTTGAACATTCAAGCGCTACTATTGGCAGAATAAAATATTCCGAAAGTAACGAAATGGTTGTTGCGCCAGAGAATAAAGCCGGCAGTTTGAGGATTAAGAGTCAACATTACGGAAATATTATTTTGGAACCGGGAACAATACCTTACAGCGGAGTCGTGCTTGCAAACGATAACAATAATGTTGGCAAGCTGAGTTACACAAATATCCCAAATATCCCCAAAGAGATGCTTCTTGAAACATTGGTAAATAATGACAATTTAAGACTCAAAACCGGTCATAGTCATAGTAGTGGAAATATTATTCTTGAACCGGGGTCAGGAAGCGGCGGAGTGGTACTTGCCAAATCAGGTTCTCCTGTCGCTGTACTGAGTTCCAATACCACTGATAATCATACAAAACTTGAAGTATTGGGTGGTTCGGGAAGTTTTACTATCAAAACCAACAGTTCTGATTACGGTGATATTGTTCTGCAAACTGGAGCTTATAGTAAAGTATCATTCGCAAATGGGCACATTGATTATGGAAAAATATACTATTCTGAAAACAGCAGTGAGGCACGATTTGAAACATGGAGTGATACTAACATAAGAATTGCTGCTGGGCCGGAAAGCAATACTGGAGGAACTGGGAATGTTATCCTGCAACCGGGATGGGACGGTTCAGTATTGTTTAGAAAAGCAGGCTATGCGGCAAAACTATCTTATGACCATTATAGTAAAACGATTCAATTTTATCCGGATAGTGCTATCAATCAGGAAAGTCTTTCTTTGAATAATACCGCAGTCGCGGTAAAAGCCGGTTTTTTGCAGCTTCCGGTTAGTAACGGTATTCCTGCAATTCCTGCGAGCGGTACACCAGCAGAGGGTTATATGTATGTCAACAAGAATGAAAAGAGAGTTTATCTATATATGGACGGCGGTTGGAAAACCCTCTATTCCTGGACATAAGACATAATAATGAGAAAATAACGAAAGGCAGAAATGAAAAAACAGGCATCAGCGAAAAAACGTCCGGCAAAAAATAAACAATCACCGGGCAAAAAACATCCATCGGTAAATAAACAGGTATCGGCTAAAAAACATCAGGGAGCAGAGAAGCATGAAACTAAGGGGCGCATTCCCCGAATTCGCGTTTGCGTCCCATACCCCAATCACGGCTCAATTTCTCCCGAAACTCAAAAGAGTCTTGGTCTTCTAAAGCAGTGTTCAGATATTTTTGTTGAGATTATGGAGATACAGGGCAGCAGTATCTCATTTATTCGTAACGTAGGAGTTAATAGAGGCGCTTCCGAAAGAGTGAAGCAGAGTGGCTTTGACTACGATTATTATTTGAGCGTAGATGCAGACATATCTTTTACGCCTGAGCATTTACTGCAACTGATAAAGCGTGATCTTGACGTAGTGGGAGCGGCGTATCAGTACCGTAAGCAAACGGATCTGCTTGTTGCGGGTTATTTTGCCAATAGTGAGGGTGTAGTTCGGGTAGAAGAATTTTTACCCATAGATACGCTTGGACTGAAAGAAGTTGACTGGATAGGCGCTGGTTTTACGCTAATAAAAAAGCGCGTACTTGAAACTATGGATTACCCGTGGTACCGAGAACAGATAGTTGAGTTTAACGATGCCAAGGGAGAAAAAAGCGCAGTGTGGGTAGGAGAAGACGTTGGTCTTTGCCTTGGCGCACGTAAAAAAGGTTTCAAAATATATTGCGATTGTGATTGCCATGTTAGACATTTGGTGAATAGCGGTTCGCAAGCGCCCAAGTCTTCTCTTTTGAATAAAGATTCATACACGATAGATGAAGCGGCGACTTTGGCTTTTGAGATGCTTGATCAGGTTAAGGTGCTTGTATCCGGTTTTCATAAGGGACTTAGAGATGTTGAAACGAGTATGAATAAATGATTATTGCTGAATAGGAAGACAGTTCCGATTTTTTAACAGAATCAAAAACTTCAACAATTGCGTTTTCCAGTTTTTTAACAGTTCTTGCTTTCGCTTTTCTCAAATATGATTTCATTAATGCCCATTAACCGGACGGCCGGGCGGCCGTCCGTAATGTGTATCGTGGCTTCTGCTGAAAAAGAAGCAAGTGCAAAGAATTAAGTATCGCTTCGTAATGGCTCAGACAATTTTTGCTGCTTCCAACTCGAAAGAGTACGTTGACAGCGGTGTTTCGATTACGAAAAAGAGAGGAAGAGATGAGAATTTTAATTTTCGCGCCGTTTGGGATCGGCAATATTATCCTGCTTCTTCCGGTTTTAAGAGTGCTCAAAGAGAGAAATATTGAGTTTGATATTTTGAGTTTTCATGGAGCCGTTGGAAATATTCTTGACAATTGGGAGGAGTTTGCCGGCCTTTACAAAAATCATTTTCATCTCGGCAAAAACAAATTGCAGATATTAAAGACAATATTGATGATCCGCAAAAAAAAGTATGACGTATCAATACTAAGTTTCCCATCAGCAAAATTTCATTACAACGTACTAAGTTTTATCTGCGGAGCAAAAAGAAGAGTCGGTTCTGTCTACCCCGATAATTCATTTAAGACATTGGCGTTTCTTAATAATGTTCCCTATAATATTATTGAAAATATCCACGATACGCAACAAAATCTGAATCTTATAAAAAAGGCTGATATCCTCAATAATGAAGATTGCGCTATTGAAAAGTTTCCCCATAAAATCAGCAAAAATAAAATTATAGGATTTCATGTCGGATGTTCAAAAAACGCCTCCTATAAACGGTGGGAGATCGAAAATTGGGAGAGTGTAATCCGTTGCATGAAAGAGTATTATCCCGAATATGAATTACAACTCTTCTTTGGCGGTGATGAGCAGGAAGAGCTGTGTTTTTTTGAGACGCGCAGCGGCATCAAAATCATGAAAAATCTTACTTTGAATCAACTCAAAAACAGTATATCGCAGTGCTGTTTATTTTTATCAAACGACAGCGGACTCATGCACATAGCGGCTATGAGCGGCGTTGAGACTATCTCCGTATTCGGCCCGTCTGATGAAAGGCGCAACGCTCCTTTTGGTGAAAGAGCCGCCGTTTTAAGCGCAGAGTGTAAAATGCGTCCGTGCAGCCACTCTTACACAATTAAATCTCACAAATTCAACTGTCAATTCCCCTCAAAAGCCTGTTTGGATGGTGTAAAGGCCAGGGAGTTTATTGAGATGGTTGGTGCGGTTTTGAAAAATTGGTGATGGACTAAATCGTCATTATACATATCATCATCCTCTGCATATAAAATAATAAATGGCAGTTATACAAAATTGCGTGGGTTGAGCGGTAAAAATTATAATGTTCGAAAGCATTGGTACACCGCTTGCTCTTTTAGACGTTAAAAGCCGATTGTGCGTCGGTGTGAAAAAAGTGTGTATCCACGTCTTGAAGGAGGATTTATGTTTCGCAGGAGATCAATTATTTCTATGGCGGCCGCGTTGTTTTTGACCGCGGGTTTTATGGTTGGCTGCAGTGACGATGATAACGGTAACGGCAACTCTGTTACCGGCGGCGGCGGTGAGAAAAAAGGCAAGACTGTAGCGCAGGTTATTCAGGAAGACAGTGATTTGAGTATTTTTGCGGAGGCTGTTGAGAGAGCCGGGCTTATGGATGTGCTGAATAATAAAGATCAAAAGTTTACTGTATTTGCTCCCACAAATGACGCTTTCCTTATGAAGTACACAACCGAAGAAGCTCTTGAAGCGTTTCTTAATGACTCTGCCGAAGCAGTGGTCCGTTACCATATTGTACCATATCGTGAGATAGAGGCAAGCAAACTCGCGGATGAAAGCCCTATGTCAACTTATCTTGCCGGTACAGAGATCAGAGCCGCTAACGAAACAAACGTAACTACCCCGGAAGTTGGCGAAGATGATGAAGATGACGAGAACGGCGAAACTTCGGCGCCGGTAGTAATTCTTAATTATGGTCAGGCAAAAATTATTGAGCCCAATACCAAAGCGGATAACGGTATAATTCACGAAATTGACAGAGTGCTTAATATTCGCAGCGCAGATTAAATTCAGTGAATGATATTTGGTACAGGCGGCGGATTCTCTTGGATTTCTAAGGGATCGCCGCCCTTACATTTTTGCCGATTGCTCCTGATCAGCGATTCTGAGTCTGCCTCTCTTGACTTTAAACAGATACTCCCAGTTTTCACTCTCATCTGCACAAATAACATTTTGTAAATGTGTCTTTGCGGAAACATCGCAGGGCGGCATAACCGCGACAAAACGCGGTCTGAAAATTTCACGCATCTCCTTAACTGTTTTTGCGTCTGCGGATGGTATAATCAGCAGATCTAATCTCTCTTTAAACTGCGAGCGCGTCTCTTTTGAACTCCGCGCTAAAACAGAGCTGCCGCAAATAAGCGTGGTCGTTCTGTCAACAGTAAGAAGAACCGCATGCGTACTGTCGCTAAAAGGATAAACGGTCTGCCAAAAAAATCGCCCCCTCGCTCCCGCGTTATTATTAAAAATGGGCTCCGGCCAACCGTCATAAGTTTCTACACTGCTGCTGCCGATAGATGAATTAATACTATCCGCGGATGTTTTGGCATTGTCAGCAAGTAATTCAACACTATCAGCAGGCGTTTTGTAATCACTATGGAAATCAGCAATAGACACACCTGTACTATCTGCGGATACTTCAATATTATCAATATTGTCAACAAAAATTTGAGTTGATTGCGAACAGAGCACTGTCCATGATTGAGGCGGGCGGGGGAGCGCGCTGAAATTTATTGATTGACTAAGAGTCACAAGATCCCAATTGCCGCTGAGTTCTTCTATAAACAGTTGGTTATCTGATGATGAAAACGGTACAGGCGCAAACAGTGTTACGATACGTTTTGACGGCTGTTTACCGGCGCTGCACATAAGCGCGTAACCATTTTCGTTACCGGCGAGCCGTATAGTTTTTGTTCCGGCAAAAGGGTTATTTCCCCCCTGACGGGCGTACCAGCTTAAAAGTCCGGCGGCGAAAATTAAAACGAGAACACGCAGCAGGTGGAAGCGTCCCATGCGGTTTGGGCTGAAACTGAAGGTGTCGCGCCGCTCTCTTATGCGTTCGTACCGCTCTCTGTGGTCTAAAATTGCAGTCTCCGTTGTTTAGGACTTTTATCACCTGTATAAAAATAATAAAAGCCCCGAGTTAAAACCCGGGGCCATAGAAATACGTCCAAAACAGAGCGCTGCTGCCGCCCGCCAATGCAGAGAAACCGTAATCATCCATACCGTTAGCTTCTTCCGGGGTCCGGCTATACGTTGGTACGGTTACGCGCACGCAACCCCAGGGCTGAAGCCCTGGGTTACAATCTAAGCTCCCCTAAAGGGGCGCTGGAAACGGAGAAACATGTAGAAAAATCCTTAAGTTGACTGCATTGCAACCGGCGGGACATGCGCAGTCAACTGCCGCTTCCCGTTATGGGATTATCATCATAACAGCTGCATTTCCGACGAAATTTACAACAGCGTTCGGTAATTATATTTCAGATTATTATACTTTGAATTATAATAATTCAGGGTATAATAATTTCAGATATAAAAAATAAGGTTTGTTTTTTGAGTAGATTATCGCAAAGTTTTTCTGCAAAGCACCCGACCGTAATATTGCAGTTGCAGTTAGATAATCACCGCAGAGACGGCGGCATGCCGTGTCTCTGCGGTCTCTTGACAATTGATATCAAATCTAATGTTCCCCAATTATATTATTGAGAGAGAAGTATATCTTTCCTCTCTGCGGCAAGCTGTTTCAGAGAATCGGTAAAGCCTGAAATTGAGAATAACACATAGCTCTCTTTGCGGGTATCATTTTTCCAAATGACTTGTTTTTTCTTATCTAACAGCTCATAGAAGACGTCAGCTCCCATCGGCTGCTTGCGGTATTTGCATTCGCCGAAGATGATATTATCGCCCATACTGTCGTAAGCTACAATGTCAATCTCTGTTTTGTTGTCCCACCATCTGCCGCATTTATTGAAATTCAGTTTGCCGGAGGCGCTCATTTCAAACATTTTTCCGATACAAATATCTTCATATACAAAAGAGACATGGCTGTCAACAAAGTTTCTTTTGATTTTGTCCATAACGAATTTTTTATCTGAAAGCTCCAGTTTGCCTTTATCAGGATAAATAAATTTGAACCAAAAGTTAATGTAATTGTCTTTTATTTTATAGAGCCCCATTTTGCTTTTTTCAGGTTTGCTTTCGGTTATGGGAACTTCCCGTTCCAATATGTCGAGATTGATGAGCGTTCGCAGATATTTTGTGAGACCAGTTTGTTTCACTTCAAGATCGGAGCTTATTTTTCCAAGCCTGTGGTTTCCCGCGGCTATGCTCTTGATGATAGAGAAATAGCTGCCTATTTCGGAGACTTCGTTTTGCAGAAGGAACAGCGGTTCTTCGAATAGAAAACTTTGTTTGTCAAGGATGTTGCGTTCAATTTCGTTGAAGATATTGCCGCGGGCATTAAAGAGCTCGATATATTTTGGGATGCCCCCTGTAATGGCGTAGTATTCAATTTGGTCTTTGTATTTTATGTTATTAAAAAACTTATGATAATGCTTAAAATCAATTTGTTTAAGCATGATTTGCCCGGTTCTGCGTCCATAGAGCGGACTTGCATAGTTAAGTGTTTGAGATTCCATCATATTGATATGGGAGCCGCAAAGGATAACCATAATGTTAAGTTTTTGCAGAATAGTATCCCAATTCCGCTGAAATATAGATGGGAAAGCGGTATTTGTTTTTCCCAAATATTGGAATTCATCAATAACAAGGATAAGTTTTTGATCTTGCATATTTTTTGACAGCAGCTTGAAAAGCGTGTCCCAGTTATCAATTCCTATATTGTTTAGATAATCGTCTTTTGCATATTCTGCGATAAGATTTTTAAGCTGAGATATATTTTGCAGTTCAGATTCTTCAGAAGCAAGAAAATAAATGTAGGGTTTATCTTTAATAAATTCCTGAATCAGAGAGGTTTTTCCCGCTCTGCGCCGGCCGTATAATACAATAAATGAAGCCTGCTTGCTTATGTATTGCCTGTTTAATGCTTCGAGCTCCTGCTCTCTGTTAATAAATTCCGCCATTTAATCCGCCTTTGTATTATTATGATTTAAAATATTATACTATAAATTATTATAATTGCAAGTATAAAAATCAATATATTTATTAATAAAAATCGAGTTTATAATCCGCTTTTGTATTATTATGATTAAAATTATTATACCAATAATTATTATACCATAAATTATAATAATTTCAAGTATAAAAATCAATATCGTTTTAATGAATTTCATGCGCATAGTATGTTTTTGTATTTTTATGATTTATATTATTATGTACATAAGTATTATACTTCAAATTATAATAATTACAGGCATGAGATCTGTATGCCGTTATTCAGTATAATTGTTTTTTGAGGGGTTTTTGTATGAATCAAGGCTTGCGGCCGTGGGTTACAGGCTCATATTCCACCTTAAATGATCATCAATAAATCCACTGCCGTCAAATTTCAAATCGAACGTTTTTTCTATCTTTTCCACAGAAAACAGGCACGGCCTGCCGCCCCAGCCTCTGTCCTCTTCTTCAATAACCGCATTTGTCCCCGGACACATATCTATAGCCCGCTCTGCGATTGTTTTCCAGCTTATCCATTTTGACGCGAGTCCAAAGAAAATCTCCTCGTTGACATCACTATCCAAAACAGCGTTGTAAAGTTTTGCAAGCTGTGAGGCGTGGATGAACTGGGTGCCGTCGTTCTTTATAAGTTTTATGGGACGCCCCTCTTTTGCCGCTTTTGCTATGTCAAAAAAACGGCGGTCGGGCTGTGTGACTCCGTCGGGAAAAGCGAGATGCCCAAAAGTATACCCCGGGCGTATGACGTTGCGCTTCATCTTTAAATTTGAAAAATTATTCCCATACCCTTTTGAAAAACCCAAAACAAACGCTTCGCTCGCGGCTTTTGTTGCGCCGTATAGATCTTGAGGCAGACACGCCATCCCCTCATTATTTTCAGGCCGCATCTTGCCGAAAGCCGCGGTGCTTGAGGTGTAGATAAACTTCTCACACCCGCTCTTTGCCGCCATCTCTAAAAGTAAAACAGTAGCCGCGGTATCGTTTTCAAGCATTGAGACGGGAGTTTCGCCCCATCCAAGCGCAATGTGAACGCAGGCGCCGCAGCCGTCAAGCACATTTTTCATAACAGACAAATTCTGCAAACCGCCGCGCACGATCTCGACATTTTGATGCGCCGCGAGGCTTGGGATTTTATTTGGATACCGTGCGAGAATTTTAAGCGTATGTCCGCGGTTCAAAAACTCACGCGCGGCAAAGTGTCCTATAAAACCGGTTCCGCCTGTTAGAAAAATTTTCATCTTCGATTGCCTTTCTTCCTGTTATCACCGCCCACCTTTTCAAAATGAGCAGTCAATGATAAATTTCTATTCATAGGGCCTCTCATTACTCTGTCGGTAGAGATAAAACCGTCTACAGACGCTCTTGACCAACCGATAAACTGATACCCTTTTGCCGGTACTGCCGTCAAGGTAATCGGCGTATCGGCGTCGTAGCGCTCCATATCAGGTTCTCTTTTTATCGAACCGCCCAAGTGGGGTTCGATTCTCGTTACAAGCCGGTAAACTCTCTTAAAGTTGGCGGTCAGCTCTATGGTGCTGTCCATCACAATGCGCTCTTGGGATTTATCTGATGTTAACGCCCCCGACCAGCCTAAAAACCGATACCCCGTCTCCTCTTTAGCGGTGACCGTGACCACCGTGCCGGGATTATAACGAAATTCTGTTGGGCTGCGCGTTACAGTGCCGCTGTTTTCGGGGTTGATGTTTACCGCGAAAGTATAAGTAACCTCAGGCCCTGTGCTAAACGTCTGCTGCGGCCCTGTCGGCAAACCTATTGCCGGCTCCTCTCCCGGCCTTGCGAAATGAGCGGTCAACGATAAATTTCTGTTCATCGTTCCTCTCATTAAACTGTCGCGGGAGATTAAACCGGGCACCGCGGGTCTCGACCATCCGACAAACCGATACCCCGCTCCGGGTGTGGCCGTCAGGGTGATAGGCGTATTGGCGTCGTAGCGCACCATGTCGGGGACTCTTGTTACCGCGCCGCCGTAGAGGGGGTTTGTTCTTGTCTTAAGAGAATAAGTTTTACCGAAATTAGCGGTCAATATTTTGTTGCCGTCCATTACGATCGTTTCCTTGAAGCGTTGAGATGTTAACGTCCCCGTCCAGCCGGAAAACCGGTATCCCGCTCCAAGCGCCGGGGTGACCGTTAACGTAACTTCCGTCCCCGGAGCGTAGCTTGCAAGATTTGGGCTGCGCGTTACAATACCGCCTATGTTTGGGGTGAGGTTAACTGTCAAAGTGTAAGCGGCGGACGCTCCGGGCGCAGCTGCCTGCTGCAGCAAGCTTGGCGGCGCGATCGCTTTCAAAAAATTTTGATACATTGCCGCGCCGGCAGCGGTGCTTCTTTCTGCCAGTTCGTCCAATCTTACGGCCTCCAAGGGTTCGGACACCGCTAAAAACATCCCCTGTTTGGTTTCATACATCTCAATCGTAAGCGTAAAATTATTAGCGGACTTGCTTAAAATTGCGCGTACCATATAATCCGCGCCTATTTTACCCCCTATGTCTACAATACAGTTCTCTTCGGCGCACTCTTCCAAAGCCATAGCGCCCTTTGCCAAAACAGCTTCCCGCGTCATAACGTTAAATCTGTCCGATGGCAGATTGTTAACGGCTTCGCGCCGGATACGGTTTGTTATCGCCTCAATTCTCTCCCTGTGCATCTCCTCATCAGCGGCGGTGAACTCGTTTATTTGAGCCTCTACCACGGCAATGTTTTTTCTTTGGGCAAAAGCCGAAGAGCTGAAAAACGCCGCAATTAAAATAAATATGAGGACTCTTTTCATCCGCAAAAAAACACCGCCCAAATCCTCAATAAGTGCTGTTGACATCATAAAAAACAGTCTCCCTTAATTTGCAATTATACCAATTTCTGATTAAATAGTACGCTAACCGGCCCTACGTGCAGTTGCGTGCGGTGCGGTGTACTATTTAATCAGAACACAGTATACAATTATTCTGCCGCATTTTTCAAAACATCATCGAAAATACCAACGGCTTTGTCGATATCTTCCTGTCTCACAATAAGCGGAGGTAAAAACCGCACCGTATTGAGGTTCGCTCTTGCGATTAAAAGGCCCGCCGCCTTGCAATCGTCAACAAGCGTACCCGGATCGTTTTTGAACCGTAACCCAAGTAAAAGCCCTTCGCCTCTTACGCTTCTTATGGACGGATATTTCGCCTTAAGCTCTTCAAGTTTACTTTTGAGATAGTTTCCGTTTGTCTTTACCTGTTTGAGAAATGCCGGTTCTGCTACAATGTCAAGCAATTTCGCTCCAAGCGCGCACGCGGCAGGATTACCGCCAAAAGTAGACCCGTGGTCTCCGGGGGAGACAGAGGCGGCGATCTCATCGGTAGATAATACCGCGCCAAGCGGCAGTCCGCCGCCGATTGGTTTAGCTACAGTCATTATATCGGGTGTTACGCCGGTCTGTTCATAGCACCAAAGAGTTCCTGTTCTGCCTGTTCCGCACTGTATCTCGTCAAATATGAGAGATATGGAGTGCGAGTTTGCGTACTCCCTCAAAAACTTTAGAAAATCAACATCCGCAACATTCACCCCGCCCTCAGCCTGTATTGGCTCAACGATAATTGCCGCAAAATCATGAAGCTCAAGAAGATCGCCCGCTGTCTTTATATCATTAAAAGGGGAGTAGTGGAACCCTGCCGGAAGCGGCCCGAAGCCGCTGTGGATTTTTGACTGCGCTGTCGCTGTCATAGAGCCGTAAGTCCTGCCGTGAAACCCTTCCGAAAAAGAGAGAACGTGATATTTATCCGTTGATATCTTTGCCGCTTTTTTTCTGGCGAATTTGATAGCCGCTTCGTTAGCCTCAGTACCGCTGTTGCATAAAAATACTTTACTTGCGAAACTGTGCTTGATGAGTCTTTCCGCAAAATCAATTTGAGGTTTGCTGAAGTAAAGATTTGACGTATGAATAAGCTCAGCCGCTTGCTTTTGCAGAGTCTCCACAAGCTGAGGGTGAGCGTGGCCGAGCGCGTTTACTGCTATCCCGGAGCAAAAATCAAGATAGCTTTTGCCGTCCGCATCGCAGAGATACATCCCCGCGCCCTTTACAAAGGGGGAGCCGCTTCTTTTGTAGGTGGGGATGAAGAGATTGTTGATATCCATAGGTAATAGAATCCTTTTTGATTATTGATGTATCACTGTTCCGGCGGATTCGCCGCCTGTTAGTTCGTTGTGAATGGTTTGGCTGCCGTTCCAGCCGCAGATGTGTACGCGTTTTACTCCGCGCTGTACAGCTCCTGCTGCTGACCGCAGTTTTGGGATCATGCCGCCTGTTATTTGGCCTGCGGTTATTAGCTCCTCTATTTCTGATGTGCGGATGTTTCGTTTGACCTTGCCGTCTATCAATACACCCGGAACATCTGAAATGAAAATGAGATCATCCGCCTTCATTGCCATTGCGAGTTCGCCCGCGGCTAAGTCTGCGTTTACATTGTAGATCGCGCCGTCTTTGCCTCTTGAGACAGGGGAGATCACCGGAATTAGTTTTGATTGATTGCAAAAGTCAACAATACCGCTGTTCACTGTGTCAATCTGACCCACAAACCCGATATCCTGCCCCTTAACAAACATTTTTGACGCGGTAAATAATCCCGCGTCAACTCCGCTGAAGCCCAGCGCGTTTACATTTTCCATTAAAAGCGCGTTTACAATGCGCTTATTGACGTCGCCGGATAATACCATCTGCACAACATTCACCATCTGCGCGTCTGTAACCCGCATCCCCTCCGCAAAGGTAAACTCCTTATTGAGCAGATCAAGCTGACGCGCAATGTCTTTGCCGCCGCCGTGTACTATCACCGGAAAGTTATTCTCAAGGATTGCGCCGATGCTTTGTCCAAGCTCCCGCAAAAGTCCGGCTGCGTCTACTGTTGAACCGCCTATTTTTATAACTATCGTTCCCATTTTTTTGATCTTTCTGTTAGTGATGTAAAGACGCAAAGCATTGCGTCTTTACGGTATAACATCCACCAGTATTATCTCAAAAGACCTGCTGTCTCTGCCAAACCAAACATAATATTCATATTTTGCAGCGCCTGACCGCTTGCTCCCTTTACCAAATTGTCAAGGGCGGATACCGCTATCACCGGCAGTCCCTCTGTCCCGCCTGTAAACGCTATGTCGCAGTAGTTTGTATGGACGATATTGGCGATCTGCGGCAGATCGGACGCTTCGCGTACGCGCACGAACGGTTCATTGACATAGTGTTTTTTGATGATTTCCGTGCATTCCGCCGCGCTTATGTTTGTATTGATGTATATCGTTGACAAAATCCCGCGGTTGATCGGTAACAGATGCGGTGAAAATGTCATAATCACAGGTTTTTTGGCGGCCAAAGACAACTCCTGCTCCATCTCCGGAGTGTGCCTGTGCTTGTGGCCGATTGCGTAGGCGCTGAAGTTCTCATGCGCTTCGGGGAAGTGCGTGTTCTGCTTTAAACCCCGGCCCGCTCCGCTGACCCCGGACTTTGAGTCCGCGATGATCATGTCAATTTTTACACCGCTTTTATATAACGGTAAAAGCGGCAGAAGCACGCTTGTTACGTAACAGCCGGGATTTGCGATGATCGAAGCGCCCGCAATCTCCTCTCTGTAATGTTCACTAAGCCCAAACACCGCTTTGTCAATTAGGTGCGGCGCGGGATGATCGGGATGTTTATCGTCACAGTACCATTTTTTGTATACGCTTATATCCTTAATTCGAAAATCGGCGCTAAGGTCAATAACCTTAATCCCTTTGCCGATGATCGGCACTAAAAGATCAGCGCTTGCTGCATGGGGCAGACACGAGAAGACGCAGTCGATATCCGTCCATTTTTGAGCCTCCTGCGGTGAGATCAGTACACGGTCATTAATACCCGCAAGCGCGGGGAAAATATCCGACAGCCTTTTGCCTTCATAACTTTGTGATGATACGTAGCTTATTACCACATTAGGATGAAAAGCAAGCATCCGCACAAGTTCCGCGCCGGTGTAAGAGGTAGCGCCAAGAATCCCAATTTTTACTTTTGCCATAATATATATCCGATTTTTTGTGATAAATTATAAGTACTATAAAATAATTTAATCACCATCCAAAAGTCTCTTTTCTTTAAATTGACTTTTCCGGAAGCCCCCTCTTACACCTATTTATTCCTCGATCTCTTCAAAAATCCAGCAGGCTCAAAAATCTTCCGCACAAACTGTTTAGACAACTCTTCCCATTCGGAAACCACCGACTCACTCCCCCTGATGGGAACGCGTGATTTTACCCGTCCGTAGCTTATGAGGGTGCCGGTACGGTTATCCCACAAAACAAAGTTTGAGATGTAGACAAGATGGCGTCCTACGCGGGTGTTTATCCCGTGATCTACGCGGGTGTGGTAATGTTCGCTTGTTTCCGTGCCTATGCGGATGCTGCTGAAAGTGAGAACTAAGTCCGCTTGTGTTGCGCCGAAATCAAACTTGGTTCCGTTCATTGGAATTTCTATGGTTATAATCTCATTTTCAAGTTCAAGCGCCTCTTTTGTTATAAGATGTTTAGAGACGCCTGATGACGAGAATACCGTTTTTACGTCAACCTCATTAGAGATATCGGTAAATAGGCGGTCATGGAAAAACCTTCTCGCAAGTTCCTCCGTGTTTCCCTGTCCCAAAGCTCTCTCAACATTGCCGTTATAAATGACTTCGGGTGTTTCATCCAATATCACAAAAGCTAATACCGCGTTTATCAGAGGATGCTTTGTAAAATCAGGCGAGACAACTATTTTGGAATGGGAGTTGGAGGCGCAGTTTATAAAAAAAATTACTGCTGTCACCAAAAATAATGCCGCGTTTATAAGAGGACGAGTTTTCATAAGGTATAGATATAAAAAATTACAATATATGGGGTGCTGTGCGCAACTGAAAAAGGCGGATAGGGGAGAGAGGTATGGGCGGCCCTTACTGCCGCCCGTTCCTGATCATCTCAAAAACACTTGCCCGAACGTTCCCGCGGGCAGTTATCTTCGCTGCACCGGTAACAGATCTCATTTGGATATTTATCTTCCTGCATAAGACTAATGTTTTCGAGAGTCGTTTGAGCGATATTCGTTAGAGCCTCTTTTGTAAAGAACGCCTGATGAGAGGTTATAAGTACGTTGGGGAATGTGGTTAGCCGCGCCAGCACATCGTCGCTTATCGCTTCCGCGGAGAAGTCTTCAAAAAAGTAGTCGCCCTCCTCTTCGTAGACGTCAAGCCCGGCTGAACCGATTTTTCTTGATTTGAGCCCGTTTATCAGATCTTTTGTGTTGATGAGTTTTCCGCGCCCGGTGTTTATTATCATGACCCCGTCTCTCATTTTCGCAATGCTTGAACTGTCTATCATGTAGATGTTTTGCGGGGTAAGGGGGCAGTGAAGAGAGATGATGTCGCTTTTTGAAAAAAGCTCGTCGATAGTTACATACTCAACCCCAAATTTTTGTGCGAATTCCTTGTTTGGATAAATATCATAGACGAGTATCTTCATCCCAAATCCTTTTAATATTTCCGCGGTGATTTGACCAATTCTTCCGGTGCCCACAATACCAACGGTCTTATTGTACATATCAAAACCCATAAGACCGTTTATGGAAAAGTTATTTTCACGGGTACGTATAAACGCGCGGTGGGTTTTTCTGTTGAGAGTGAGCATTAGGGCGACCGCGTGCTCGGCAACCGCGTAAGGGGAGTACGCGGGAACGCGGGTTACGTGTATTTTGCCGTAAGCGCCGCCAAGATCAACATTATTATATCCGGCGCTGCGCAAAGCTATATGACGCACTCCCGTTTCATAAAGTTTATCGATTATCTGCGCCGTAACCATATCGTTTACAAAAACGCATACCGTCTCATATCCGGCGGCAAGAGGCGCCGTCTCCAAAGTAAGCCGCGCGGGGAAGAAGCCGATCTGAAAGCCGTAGTCTTTGTTAATTTTTTCAAAAAATTCCTGATCGTACGGCTTTGTGTCAAAAAAGGCGATTTTTACAATTTTCATTTATTGGACCTCTTTTAATTTGTATCATCATTATAATAAATAATCAGACAGTACAAAAATTATGCCTGATGAATGTTGCTGTTTACCCGCGAAGCGCCTTTAAATCTTATTTTTGCATCTCATAAACCCATGATTTATATTGTAACGAATTATGGTTATCAATAATCAATAATATGAAAATACAAACAAAAATATACGCCGGCTTTTCAATCACCGTGCTGCTCGGTTTAGCTATAGGTTTCACCTCTTTGCTTACAACGAGCCACTTCAAAGATGAAATATACGATTTGAGTATTTTTCAAAAAGAGATATCTGAATTCACCGATATTGTAGAAGCGCACTATACATGGAGATATCATCTCTATGAGATGGTACTGAGCGGAACAGAGTTTACCGGGTCGCTCAATATAGACTCCTGCAAATTAGAGAGATGGATGAACAGCGGTACCGCAAGCAGTCTCGCAAATAATTATGTTATAAGCCGGCTAAGCAAGCTTAAAGCTCCGCATGACATTATGCACCACGAGGCTGAAATAATAGAGGATTTAATAAAAAACGGCAATATCGACAGCGCTATGACGGTTTTCAGGGAAAATGTTATGCCGAAATTTACCCATATCATCTCTGAGCTGGCCGGTATTATGGTTTGGTATAACGATCAGGCTCAGGAAAAACACGCGCATATTGAAGAAAACAGAACGTTTACCCAAAAGATCACTGTTTTTATGTTCGCCGTTGTGATAGCGGCCGGCCTGTTTCTCGCTTTGCTTATCACAAAAAACGTTATGAGGCAGGAGAGAGCGGATCAAAAAAAGATAATGGACGCGCTGGCGCACGCCAACGCCGCCTCCGAGGCAAAAGGGTTGTTTCTGTCAAATATGTCCCATGAGATGCGCACACCTCTAAATACCATTATGAGGATGGCGTCTATAGGGAAAAACTCGCCGGAGCTGGAACGCAAAAGTTACGCGTTAAACAAAATAGAAGACGCTTCATCACACCTTTTGGGCATAGTCAACAACGTACTGGATATGGCCAAAATAGAGGCGGACAAGTTTGATCTTGTGATGGGCGATTTTTCATTTGATAAGGTGCTTAAAAAAGCTGTAGACGCCGTGAGCATCCGCATGGAGGAGAAACAGCAGAAATTCAGCGTGACTGCAGATAAGCAGATACCTTACTTTATGATCGGCGATGATCAAAGGCTCACACAGGTCATCATCAATCTGCTCAGCAACGCCGTTAAATTCACCCCTGAGCAGGGAAGTATCTCTCTCAATGCTCTCCTGACAGAAAAAAATGATGATGAGTGCACTGTTACGGTAGAGATCAGCGACAGCGGCATCGGGATCACGCCGGAACAAAAACAGCGTCTGTTCCGCATTTTCGAGCAGGCCGACAGCGGAACTTCGAGAAAGTTTGGCGGCACCGGACTTGGGCTTCCTATCTCAAAGCGTCTTGTGGAGATGATGGGCGGTGAGATAAGTGTCAAATCACCGCCAACCGGCGGCTCCATGTTCTCATTTTACTTTAAGGCGAAGACAGGCAAAGATCCAGCGGACAGCCAAAATACCTCTTCGCAGGCAAATGATCACGACACGCGGGAACCGCACCCCGAAGACAAAAGCGGCGAGCTTTGCGGGTGCCGCATATTATTTGCTGAGGATGTAGCTATAAACCGCGATATACTGCTTGCGATTATGGAAGATACCGGCGCGGAGTTTGACTGTGCGGAAAATGGACTTGAGGTTTTAGATCTGCTTGCCAAAAATCCCGGAAAGTATGACATAATACTCATGGATATGCAGATGCCGCACATGGACGGTTTGGAAGCAACGCGCCGCATACGCCAAAACGATATTACGATCCCGATTGTCGCTCTTACAGCCAACGTATTCAAAGAAGATATAGAAAAGTGCATCGAAGCTGGAATGGAAGACCATCTCGGTAAACCGTTTGATGTAGACAAGGTCATTGAAAAAGTGCATAAATACTGGGATAAAAACAGAACCGCTGTGCACTGATTTTTTTGGTACGCCTCTTGCTTTTCCTTGATATATTACTTCACGTCACGAGTTTACACTGTGTATCCAAGCAACAGAGCCGGCCCTGCGTGCAGTTGCGTGCGGCGCGGTGTAAACGCGGGCCGTGTACCTGTATAGTAAAATTCTATTTTCCACAGGGGCTGTACACTATGATTGACAAGCGTCAAGACGGCAGAGTAAGAGTGGTAATTGAGAACGTAAGACCCTGTGCAGACGCGGGAGCTTTTCCCATAAAGAGAGTTTTGGGAGAAGCGGTTACTGTTTGGGCGGATTGTTTTTGCGACAGCCACGACATGCTCAGCGCGCGCGTTATATACCGCAGAAGCGGCTCATCAAAGTGGGAGTGTGAGCCGATGGAGTTTGTGGATAATGACAGGTGGCGGGGCGGGTTTACAGTCAGCGAACTTGGGTGCTATGAGTATGGGGTTGAGGCGTGGGTAGATCATTTTCAGACGTGGCGCAGCGGATTAAAGAAAAAGCATGATATAGACAGTACAGAAGAGGCGGATTACGCGGCGGGGCTTTCGCTTTTAGAGAGGGCGCATTCCCGGATTTTAGCTAAAGATTTGTCTGCGTTTGAGAGACTGCGCTCAATTGTAACCTTTTCCTCTGACGAAACGGCGCGTTTTGAGGCGGCATACGGCGACGAGCTTTTCCACATAATGAGGCGCGCTCCAAATACCGGGCTCTGTTTTCGCTCAGACCCCATTTTGCATGTTACGGTAGATAGAAAACGCGCGTCTTTTAGCTCGTGGTATGAATTTTTTCCCCGCTCCTGCACAGGAAATCCTTCCCGTCACGGCAGTTTAAGAGACGCCGCTGAGTACCTCCCTAAAATAAGCGCGATGGGATTCGATGTTGTATATTTGCCCCCGATTCATCCAATAGGCGAAAAGAAGCGCAAAGGCAAGAATAACACCACAGAGGCGCATACGAATGACGTCGGCAGTCCCTGGGCGATAGGTTCGGCGGCCGGCGGGCATAAATCTATTGAACCCGCGCTTGGAAGTTTTCAAGATTTTGAGAGATTCATAGCGGCGGCAGAGAAAAACGGGCTTGAAGTCGCGCTTGATTTGGCGTTTCAATGCGCTCCCGATCACCCTTATGTAAGCGCTCATCCCGAGTGGTTTGTTGTGCGTCCCGACGGCAGTATTCAGTTTGCGGAAAATCCGCCAAAAAAATATGAGGATATCGTTCCGTTTAACTTTGAGACGGGGGAGTGGGAGGCGCTTTGGGAGGAGCTTAAAAGTATTGTTTTATTTTGGATTGACAAAGGGGTTCGCATTTTTAGGGTTGATAATCCCCATACAAAGCCGTTTGCGTTTTGGCAGTGGCTTATTTCAGAAGTAAAGCGGGATTATCCTGAGGTGATTTTTTTATCGGAAGCGTTCACGCGTCCCAAGGTCATGAACAGGCTTGCGAAACTTGGCTTCACTCAATCTTATACTTACTTTACATGGCGTAACTCAAAAGCGGAGATCACCCGTTACATGACGGAGCTCACCTCAGGAGAGTTAAAAGAGTATTTCAGGCCGAATTTTTGGCCCAATACCCCTGATATTCTGCCTCAAATCCTGCAGTTCGGCGGAGAAAGCGCGTTTATTTTGCGTCTTGTTCTTGCCGCGACGCTCAGTTCAAACTATGGGATCTACGGCCCCGCTTTTGAACAGGCGGTGTCTGCGGGCAAAGAGGGCAAAGAGGAGTACGATCACTCCGAAAAATATGAAATTTACGCATGGGACCGCTCAAAAGGGGAGCGTATCACCGCTCTTGTTACCGCTCTTAATAAAGCGAGGCGCGAAAACACAGCTCTTCAAAGCAACAGGTTTCTTGAGTTTTATCATATTGACAATGACTACATGCTTTTTTACGGAAAGCGCACCGCCGATCTCTCAAACATTATTCTCACAGTTGTAAATTTAGACCCTTTTCATGTTCAAAAGGGGCGTCTTAAAATGCCGCTCTATGAGGTTGGGATAGAGGCGGGGGAGAGCTATCTTTTAGAGGATTTATTAACAGGCTGCCGCTATGTGTGGCATGAGGCGCAAAATGAGATAGCGCTTGATCCGGCTGTTTGCGGCGCGGCGGTGTTTAAACTTGACCGCAGGCTTAATAGAGAGGTGAATTTTGATTATTATTGAAAAGATGAAAGACAAAGGATAAAGTTAAAGTCAAATGCAAGGGGGGAAGTCTCCCCCTCGCTCCGACCAAAAATCGAACAAAAAGACGTTCGATTTTCGTTCTACGCTACCCCCTCTGCGGGGACACCCCGCAACGCCCCGCCGCATAATCACCCCCAGCCCCCTCAAGGGGGCTAAATATAGGAGAAATATCATCAAGTTATAGATCTTATCTGCGTTTCAAGCTCTTCAAGTAATTTATCTTCAGGAACTTTTTTTAAGGGTTTTCCCTTGACAAATATCAGCCCCTCGCCTTTACCCCCGGCAATTCCGAAATCAGCCTCCCTCGCTTCGCCCGGACCATTTACAACACATCCCATCACAGCGATTTTAAGGGGCGTTTTTAAGCCGGAAACCATCGTTTCAACCTTTTGTGCAAGCGATTCGACGTCAATCTCTGTACGGCCGCAAGTGGGACAGGCTATTACTACCGGGCCTTCCATAAGTTCCAATGATTTGAGGATCTCTTTTGCTGCGTAGATCTCCTGCACGGGATCCCCGGCAAGTGAAACTCTTATCGTGTCGCCGATTCCCTCGGCTAATAATGTGCCTATACCAACAGCCGACCTTATTGATCCGCTTCGCACTGTGCCCGATTCTGTTATGCCTATGTGCTGAGGAACATCGGTAAGCTCCGCAAGTTTTCTGCACGCTTTTATAGTGGTGAGAACTTCGCTCGCTTTTATAGATACGGCGATATCACCGAAATTTTCCTTCTCGAAATAACTGATCCACGATAATGCGCTCTCCGCAAGAGCTTCGGGGCACGGCGAACCGTATTTATCAATAAGATGCTTCTCAAGCGAACCGGAGTTTACCCCTATGCGTATGGGGATTTTGCTGCTGCGCGCAGCGTCAATTACCGCATTTACCCGCTCTTTTGAGCCGATATTCCCCGGGTTGATTCTGATTTTATCCGCTCCCGCTTCAATTGACGCTATCGCTAATCTATAATCAAAATGGATATCCGCAACTAATGGCATCGTCGTTTTTTCTTTGATTTTTTTGAACGCGCTCACAGCTTCCATATCCAAAACCGCAAGCCGCACTACTTGGCATCCGGCCGTTTGAAGCGCTTCAATTTGTGCGAGAGTAGCTTCCGCATCATGCGTTTTTGTATTTGTCATTGATTGTATGACAACAGGATTGCCGCCGCCTATTAAAACGCCGCCTACGTTTATTACCCGTGTGGTTTTTCTTTGAATCATTTTTTATTCCGCGGTTAAAAGCAAAAAAGCAACTCCCTAAAATAATTCAACTCCGTTCCCAAAGTTATTACTGCCTGCAAATACCACGCAATCAACAATAGCCTGAATTTGGGCTGCCGCTGACGGTTCGATATTGTCGGTGTAGACTTTCGCGCGGTTGTGTTTTCCTGTTATCGTTTTCATGTCTCTATCTCTATAAATTATTCGATCTTCTCAAATATCCAATTTTCAATTCTGCGTTCCTCATAGTCAAAATTTACACCAACCTTAAAAAGTGTTTTCCCTGTGCCTGTGTACGGTGTTAAATACTCGTTTTTGTTGATCTGCTCCATCACTTCTTCCGCGGTTTTATTTAGCTTAAATTCAAAACAATACACATATTGCGGCGTTTCAACAATTGAATCAATCCGTCCTGTCGCTATTGACACTTCACTGCGGCATTTTAACCCAAGCGCGTTAAAAATTATATGAAATATAGTTTGAAAATAATGTTCGTGGCGAATCGCCAAATTGTTAGGGATTTTTGCTATAAACGGTTTTAACGCCAACTCCATAGCAGAGGTTATATCACCTTTGAAAAGGTATTGGGATATATTTGCTATAAGAGAGTCTTTGTCTGATTCACTGACTTTTAAACACTTTTCAACGAGT
>WRCH01000045.1 GCA_009784115.1 Chitinispirillia bacterium | reverse complement strand
TGTAAAAAGTTCCCAAGCCCATACGATCGCTTCTTTTTTGTAGTAGTCGCCAAATGACCAGTTGCCAAGCATCTCAAAAAATGTGTGGTGATAATGATCTCTTCCTACTTCTTCAAGATCATTATGTTTACCTGACACACGCATACATTTCTGAGAGTTCGCGGCGCGTTTTAACCCTTTGGGATTATCACCCAAAAATATCGACTTAAACTGATTCATCCCCGCGTTTGTAAATAAAAGCGTAGGATCATCCTGCGGAACAACTGGGGCGCTTTGCGCGACTGTGTGGCCGCGATCGGCGAAGAATTTGATAAATTCATCGCGGATTTGGTTTGATGTTTTCATTTTTGTGATTTGTACCTGTTTTAACTGTGATTATAGAGACACATTAAAATGCAATCTCTAAATATAAACAATGCACCTCTTTCTGTACATTGGATTCTTTAGAATTTTATTGAAATCCATGAGCGTACAAAATTTTTATTTTTAAGACCGAATTGTACCGTGATTTGAAATATTTTATATATATGTAGATTCTGATACCTTTCTGAATTCTCAATTTCAAAAATCTCTCAGCATAATTCTGTGTAAAAATGTTATCTTATTTTAAGCCCATCGAATTCGAGAGATTTATGGATGCGGAGGATATTACATGAAAAAAAACAGCGGCGAAAAACTCTTAACCCACTCCGGCAGCATAAGCCACGGTCAAGCGATTGACAAAGCAACGATAGAGTACAAAAAATATCAGCAAAAAACACTAAGCGAAGTAGAAAAATCATTTTTAGACTCAATAAAACGGATGAATTTTGACGATAAATAATCGCGGGGGAGCTAAACAATTCTTTTGAGTTTTGCAACAGGTTTGTGAGTTGGGAGAGGGGGAATATAGCTAATGCGTTTGAGGCGTTTTGTCTCCAAAGAGCTGGGGATGGAGTTGCGCAAATTGCGCTAATTCGCGTGTGTCAACGCAACAAAAGTAACTCCGTCCCAAATTCCCACAAAAAGCACCTTTGTGTTTTTTGCATAAACCTTGTGTCTTCAAACTAATTTCGTCTCTCCAACCAAACAGCGCCAAGAGGATTATATAAGATACACGTTCTGCTGTTTGTAGAAACGATGTAATCACTTACCATTGTACGTACTGGGAAGACGTTTGTAGTAGCCTTCACGTATGTGACGATTTTATTTGTAAACGATGTAAATCTGAAGTCGGCACCGTCAACAGACCCTGTTCCATCTGCTTTGAAAATCCAAGTTCTTCCTTCAACACATTTCCAAGTACCTATCAATCGTTGATCAACAGGAACAGTAGCGTTTCCAGCAGTTACCGTTATGAATATTATTGCCAACATTCCTAGAAAAAACCTTTTATCTAGCATAATTTTCCCCTTTAAGAAATTTTTATTCAGACCGTTTGTCAATTATAAACGACTTGGTATATTATTTGACACTCGGTACTTGATTTATTATTCTAATGTTGTTCATTGTATATAAATAGTGAACTGGTACGACGTTTCAAATTTTCAGAAAAAACGCCCATTTCTGTTTGTACTCTGTTTGCAATTGACTGTAAAAATATAGGTTCATCTTGTCTGCTTCCATCTCTTCGTAAACGAGGGTTTTCAAATCGAATATATGCCCTTTCATCATGAATATCAATAGTGAAAGCTGAAGTGATTAAGTAAGTCAAACCATGAGTAATAACAATGTTATACTCTCCCTGAAGACGTCCAAGATGAAAGTCCGCTATAGCGATTCGAACGGCGGCGTCTTTGATGAGCAAATTATGTGCTCTTCTGTATAAATCGTCTCGTGATACTCCGATTAAAGGAATTTCAATGGTGTGAGAGGGCGGATGCGGCATTGGTTCTGCTATTACAATTTCGGCAGTATAATATGTTCGGAATTGAGAAATATAAGACGTATAAACCTTGTCATTAACTGTTCCACTCGAAGTACGCGTACCAATACGTTTCGCTCTTTCAGTAGCATTTCTTATATCAATCGCCTCGTTTGGATACATTCGTTGGGCTTCATTAAGCAATCGATTTAATATAACTTCATCGCGATGTCTTTGAGAGGCTTCTCTTTCAAATACGCTGTATGACGCCCCCATTCGTTTGGGTGAAGGAGTTGGCGGGTAACCATTCGAGCCACTCAATTGAAAAAAATCGCCACTCAGTTCAACTCTATCAATAGCTCGTTCACTTCCTGTTGGTCCCAAAGCCATTCTTTGATATTTTGCCCCCAAATGTATTGGTACCATTGCACAAGAATTTAATAAAAATACTGCAAATAAAGCGATTGTGACAGACAAAACTCTCTTGATACTCATAAAGGCTCCTTTTATTAGTTGAGATATTATTGACTTATTACAAATTCAAACATATAAAAACGGCTTTTCAATTAAATTTTGATGTGAAATCAAAAATAAAGCTAAAATAATTGATGTTACATGAAAGAATCCGGTTTAATAAAAAATTCCCAAAACATTCAAATTATAACTATTAAATTTAAGAGGATAATAAGGAGGCAGATGGATGGACTCGCTGGGTAAACGAATTGTACATTATAGGAAAAAAGCGGGTCTTTCTCAAAAGGACTTGGCTGTTGCTATTGGTACATCATCTTCTGTTTTGAGTTACTATGAAAGCAATGTCAATGACCCGCCGACTCCAATGTTGGCAAAAATTGCGGAAGTTTTGGATATAACAAGTGACAAGTTATTGGGTTTGGAGCGTTTCCATCCGCCTGTAGTTTATAAAAACAGAAACGAATATACACTGCTTCGAGTACACCGTATCTTAAATACCCTCGGACAAGATAGAGTATTGGAGTTCGCTACTGGATTGTCAGAAGTTCCCAAATACACTGAAAGAAAATGATGCAAACTTCTTAGCAATATTTCACAGCGCCAAGATGTATTTATCTTTTTACAAATCACAAACCTATTAATTTAAGAACATTTTTTAAATCCGGGACAGACCTGCGCAAATTGCATAAACTAGCAAAAGTCAACACACAATAAGCGCAATACCGTCCCCAATTACCAGAATGATTTCAAGCCTTTTGATACAAAACTTTGCCGATTTTTTGAACGTGGTGTACAAAGCCGCTGGGATCGTGCTCTATCTCCATTAAGTGCGGCTCAATATCAAAGTTATCTATTTCACGACATATTTTTTGCAGACGAACCTCGCCGCTCATCCAATCACCGGAAAAGTTGTCAAAAATAACTGCAATATCGATGTCACTGTATTCGTGCGGCGTCCCGTCCAAATAGGAACCGAAAAGCAATATCTGTTTAGGATCAAACTCTTTTGCCACAACATTTGCATATTTTTCAGCTATTTTAAGAGCTTGTTTTTTATCCATGATAAAAACTCCTCTGTTTGAGAAAACAACCGTTCACATACACCATGTGCTGACAAGAGCTTATGCACGCGTTCTTTATACTTCGGATACCGCGCTTCAATATTTAGCGGATTTACAAACTCAATAAAATCCCATTGCTCCGCCGATAAAACGTCCTTCAGTCCGGCAAGTTCAATTAATTTTTGCAAATGATGCGTTTTTGCAGGGATGTTTTCTTCGTTATCAACATAACAACAATATGCTTTCAATGCTCTTTCTGTTATCAAGTGACAAAGAAAACCACAGAGCAAATAGTGCTTATTTTTCAGCAACAATTGCGCCGCGTTTATTTCATCATTACACAAATCAATCCAGTAATCTACATGCTTAAAACTTCTTTTTTCATCATCATCCATAGTTTATAATATACATGATGCTTGCGAATACATTATCGTAATTATTTCTGTCAGAAATGCTCAAAATCAAATCTTATAAATCATTCTCCACCAACTTGGGGGCGGGGTTGCGTTTATTTCACAACCCCCAACCCTCAACACGGTAATCACTGCGGCGGGGATAGCTTTTTTCGACATCTTTATATGCTGAATGATTTTTTACAACCTCAAGGACGCGAAAAGCAGACCGCATAATCTCAAAAGCTCCTGCTTTGTACCGTGGCTTTAACTTTGGGGGTTCCGTTTGTTTCACATCGGCTTAAACAAAAAAATCAAGCTAAATTGCTCTTTACGCTACTGAAACGTATATTTCGGAAATGAAATTAAGTGAGCACCGTCCCCGAAATAGTCCCCAAAATTATTGAATTCAAGTGAGCACCGCAAATTGAATATGTCTTTTTTTGACTGACGGCGTTGAACAAAATCTGCAAAAAATCTTCTGCTAATCTGCCCATATCGCCATTTTTTCCCCAAAATTTCAACAAATCCGGTTTTGTCCGTTGAACTATTTTTCAACGCTTTTTGTGAAATTGCGATAATATGTCGTGCTTTACGCGTGTAAAAGCCTTATATTAAATGTAGAGGAGATTTGAAGAATGAAAAAACAAACACCTAATTTCAACAACCATATTATTAAAACCAAAGGAGGTTTTACCATGAAGAAGCATCTAGTTTTATGGATGGCTTTGGCCGTGATGGCATGGACTTGGACGGCGGCGGCTCAGGTTCGCACATTAACCCTTAACTACAACTACTCCGGCGCTCCCACAGGCATAACGGTGCAGACAGACGCCCACGGGAATCTGATGACACCGCTGCCCGCTCCGGTAAGACCTCATACAAATGCGAACAGAGTTTGGGGCTTTAGGGGATGGTATTTGACGGAGGCTCAGGCCAATACGGATACGTCCGCAAGCGTTGCAAATCCCAGAACCGCGGGTATGGTAATATTGGGCCCGACAGGTACGAGATTTACCTCAAATACCACGATTCACGCGCGGTGGACCGACCAGGCGCGGCCGAATTTGAATGATATTCCCGCGGCTATGAGAGAAAATTTTGACTGGCTCAGAAACGTTCGCCATGAACAGGCGCTTCCTAACTATAACACCAGCGCCGAACGTATTTACTTCAACGCAAACGGCTCTGTCAGACAGCGCAACTCTGTATTCCACATGATTTGGGAGGGCAACGGTACTATTAACTGGGTTGTAAGATGGGAATCGGGCAGACGTATTACCCTTGCGGAACGCCAAAACATGGCGCGTATGCTCCACGAATCAATTAACGTATGGACACGTCCTTTAATCGGTATGCCCGGCTGGCCTTTCGGTGAAATCCCTGTTACTATTACGGGTTGGGCAGTTAGAAGCAGAGACGTGATTGTGGACCCGCAGCCCAATGAACAGATTTGGGTCAACAGCGATCATCTCTCTCCTTTCGGTGACAATGCTTTCCCCGCAACGCGCGACTTCATGGCGAGCGCGCCGAGCAATTTGTCACGGTTTATTCAATTCGGCGGATCAGGCAATGTAAACAGAACTTACACTTATCCGGGCGGTCTCCATGCACGTTTTGACATGTATCAGTGGGTTACCGCAGGATTCGGCGGAGCGGTAGGCGGCGACTGGGGTAATCGTTTGGGCGATACCCGTATTATAGGATACGGCTCAGGAGTCAATGCTCAGGGACAAAACTCTTTGAACGGTGTTCAGACCCACGAAGTCGGGCACAGTTTCGGTTTGTATGACCTTTATACTCCGCGTACAAGAATGCCTCCAGATACGAGAGTGGCCGACGCTACCGGAAACAGAGTTTTTGGGTCGGGTGACTTACGCACAGTCATGGACAGAACGTATAACGGTATTCTTAACACTTATGACGTATGGCAGATCCGCTACTACTGGGATTGGGTCCATAGCGCAACGCCAACTAACGACAGAAACAGATTATTCAGAGCGTCCGCTGTAACCGTAGCCAGCACCGGCAGCACAGGCTCATCAGGCGGCGGTACTTTCGCGACGGGTCAAAATATTACGATAAACGCGGGTACACGCAGCGGTCATACGTTCACCGGCTGGACTGTTTCCGGCGCGGGAGTAACCCTTGCCAACGCAAACAGCCCAACCACCAGCTTTACCATGCCGGCTAACGCTGTAACAGTCACAGCAAACTGGTCTGCGTCAACCGGTATCGTTACCAACTATACCATATCATTTAATGCTAACAACGGTACAGGTACAATGTCGCCTGATGTTGTACAGGAAGGCAATGATTACACTATCAAGGCAAATACTTTTACACGCGCCAACCATACATTCGCAGGCTGGAACACCGCGGCAAACGGCAGCGGAACAGCTTACGCGGCAGGCGCGGTAATTAGAAATGTTCGCTCGCATATTACGCTTTTCGCTCAGTGGACGGCGGTTCCGACGACTTATACAATCACATTTAACCCGCAAAGCGGTACAGTTACACCAACAAGCGCGGTAACCGGGACAAATGGAAGATTGTCAACTCTGCCGACTCCAACAAGAGCAGGATTTACTTTTAATGGATGGTTTACAGCGGCAACAGGCGGAACACAGGTAACTACAGCTACTGTATTCACCGCGAACGCAACAATTTTCGCACGGTGGACAGCGCTTCCGACTTATACAATCACATTTAACCCGCAAAGCGGTACTGTCACTCCAACAAGCGCGGTAACCGGAACAGATGGAAGATTGGCAAGTCTGCCAACGCCTACAAGAGCCGAATTTACTTTTAACGGATGGTTTACAGCGGCAACAGGCGGAACACAGGTAACTACAGCTACTGTATTCACCGCAAATACAACCATCCACGCACGGTGGACGGCGCTTCCGACCTACACAATCACATTTAACCCGCAAAGCGGTACAGTTACTCCAACAACCGCGGTAACAGGGACAAATGGAAGATTGACAAGTTTGCCTACGCCTACAAGAGCCGGATTTACTTTTAACGGATGGTTTACAACAGCTGCAACAGGCGGATCACAGGTAACTACAACTACTGTATTCACTGCAAATACAACCATCCACGCACGGTGGACGGCGCTTCCGACCTACACAATCACATTTAACCCGCAAAGCGGTACAGTTACTCCAACAACCGCGGTGACAGGGACAAATGGAAGATTGACAAGTTTGCCTACGCCTACAAGAGCCGGATTTACTTTTAACGGATGGTTTACAACAGCTGCAACAGGCGGATCACAGGTAACTACAACTACTGTGTTTACAGCGAACGCAACCATCCACGCACGTTGGACAGCAATTACCTATACCGTTGCATTCAACGCAAACGGCGGTACCGGTACAATGACATCCGACAACGTAACGCATGGCAGCAACTACACTATTAAAGCCAACACGTTTACACGTGAAGAGTTTATATTCGCAGGCTGGAGCACAGCCGCAACCGGCGGAACTAACTACGCGGCAGGCGCGCAGATCACTAATGTTACGGCTAACATCACGCTTTTCGCAAGATGGGATGCTCCCACATCTGTTCTCTCACAGGATAGAATCATCCCCGGCTTCGATAAGTCAAACAATGACGCGCCGGGAGCGATCACCGCGTTAGCGGCTGAGTTTACCGCAGGCCCGAATCCGGTCGCGAAATCAGCGGGTGCGGTGACTCTCTACCGCGCAGGCAAACGTGTTGACAATGCGGTACTTACGGTTTACGACGCGTCAGGTAACGCGGTCAGCAAAATCCGCATCAGCGACAGCCGCAACGGTGATCTCTCAGAACGCCGTGTCATCGGTACATGGGACTTGACAGATACAAGAGGCCGTCAGGTATCCGAAGGCACGTACCTTGTAAGAGGATCGGTCACAGTAGACGGCAAGCGCGAACGCGTCTCTGTAATGGTTGGTGTTCGGTAAATCTCCACAGTGAGATAATGATGAAGGCCCCGGGCGGATTGCCCGGGGCCTTTCTTTTTTGTGCTGATCCACAGTCACTCTTTCCTGTCAAAAAAAAGGCATGTTCCGTCACCGGAACACGCCTTTTTAATTTACTAACTAATCTGCCGTTACCAGCGATACTCCGGTCTTGGAGTATACGTTGTATGAAGCAGCTCGTGTGCTTTGTGTGAAAGCGGTTTCTCAAGGAACTCCTCATACACTTTAGCGATAGAGGGATTCTGATGAGAACAGCGCTTTGCCGAACCGGTATCATCCTGATAGAGACCTTCCGCACGCTTCTGACGAATCTCGTCATCAGCGCCGTAAGGCTGACCGCCGCCGCCAACGCATCCGCCGCGGCACGCCATAACTTCGATAAAGTGGTATGGAATCTCTTTGCCGTCGGCAATATCTTTCTTCACCTTGTCGAGAACTGATGAGATGTTGGCCATCCCGTGGGCAACCGCTACACGCACTTCTGTTCCGTCAACGTCAACCTTAGCCTCTTTCACACCATCAAGACCGCGCACTGCCGTGAGGTTTACGTCGCCGAGCTCTTTTTTGGTGATGAGATGATACGCGGTTCTAAGAGCCGCTTCCATCACGCCGCCAGTCGCGCCGAAGATTGTACCCGCGCCGCTGTACTCGCCAAGTATTGTGTCCACACCCTCTTCAGCCAGCTCGTTGAAGTCGATACCCGCAGACTTAATCATGCGGCTGAGTTCGCGGGTGGTAAGCGAGACGTCGATGTCTTTGTGGCCGCTTGACTCCATCTCCTTTGAGCGGGAGATCTCAAACTTTTTAGCGGTACAGGGCATAATTGAAACCATGAAAATATTTTTAGGATCAACGCCGATCTTCTTAGCGTAATAAGTTTTTGACAACGCGCCAAGCATCGCCTGAGGCGATTTCGCGGTTGAGAAATATGGAATCATCTCGTGATAGAATTTTTCCAAATAGTCAACCCACGCCGGGCAGCATGTGGTGATAAGCGGCAGCGGAGCCTCTTTTGTCGGCTTCTTAAAACGTTCCACAAACTCGCTTCCCTCTTCCATAATGGTAAGGTCTGCTGTGAAGTTTGTGTCAAAAACCGCTTTAAACCCGAGCTTGCGAAGCGCGGCGTAGAGCTTTCCGGTCTGTAAAGAACCGGAAGGCAGCCCAAAAGCCTCGCCGATCGCAACTCGCACAGCGGGAGCGATCTGCACTACGGTGTGAACGTCAGGCTTGCGCAGAGCGTTCCACACTATATGCTCTTCTGATTTTTCGTAGATAGCTCCAACAGGGCAGTGCGCAGAGCACTGGCCGCACTTGATGCACGGGCTGTCATTAAGAAGAACATCAGCGGCGGGAGCGATGCGTGTTTTTTCACCGCGTCCCAAAAGCTCAAGCGCCCACACATCCTGCATCCCCTGACAAACCTTGGCGCAGCGTCCGCACAGCACGCACTTTTCAGGATTGAGCACAAGCGAAGTAGTGCTTGTGTCCTGAGGAATCTCTTCAAGACGCTGAGGGTAAGTCATCTCCCTTATGCCAAACTCAGCCGCAAGGCGCTGCAGTTCGCAGTCCAAGTTTCTCGGACACGCGAGACAGTCGTTGGGGTGGGTCGATAAAATAAGCTCAATAACCGTTTTACGCACCTCTACGATCTCTGAATCGTGAGTGATGATGCTCATTCCGTCTTCAACAAGAGCCGCGCAGGCGCGGAGCATCTTCGGCGACCCTTCTATTTTGACAACACAAATACCGCACGCCGCCCACGGTTCAAGATCACGGTGCCAGCAGAGCGTGGGAATGTTAACCGATACCTTACGGGCCGCCTCAAGTATGGTAGTGCCTTGCTCTACCTCTACAGGGTGTCCGTTTATTTTTAATTTGATCATCTTATTCATCCTTTTTTAACTCTTATCAATCGTGTTAATCTCTCTCAATTAAAATTTAACGATGAGATATTAGTGTTTGACAACGGCTTTAAATTTACAGCACTCTTCACAGACTCCGCACTTAATACACTTTGTCATATCAAGCGTGTAAGGCTGTTTCTTTTCGCCCGCAATGGCGCCTACCGGACACTTTTTCGCGCAAAGTCCGCAGCCGATACACTTATCCGCGAGGATAGCGTACTGGAGCAGATTTTTACATTTACCGGCGGGACACTTTTTGTCCTTGATATGCGCTTCGTATTCGTGTTCGTAATACTTTAAGGTAGATATAACAGGATTTGGAGCTGTTTGACCAAGTGCGCAAAGCGCCGCTCTGCCCATAGCATGGCTTATCTGCTTCATCTTGCGGATATCTTCCTCTGTTCCGTTGCCGTTTGTTATCTTCTCAAGATAATTATAGAGCTGACGTCCGCCGATTCGGCACGGAGAGCACTTGCCGCACGATTCATCAACCGTGAACTCAAGATAGAACTTGGTCACGTCAACCATACAGTCATCCTCATCCATAACGATCATACCGCCCGAACCCATAATAGAACCGAGCTTCGCCAAGTTCTCAAAGTCAATCGGGGTATCAAGATAGTCGGAGGTGATAACGCCGCCTGAGGGGCCGCCTGTCTGAACAGCCTTGAACTTCTTGCCGTTAGGCACGCCGCCGCCGATATCATAAATAATATCGCGCAGTGTAGTACCCATTGGAACCTCAATGAGGCCGCTGTTTTTGATTTTTCCGGTGAGCGCAAAAACTTTTGTGCCCTTAGACGTTTCGGTTCCAAGTTTTGAGAACCACTCGCCGCCCTTAAAGAGAATAATGGGGATATTGGCCCATGTTTCCACGTTGTTAATAATCGTAGGTTTACCCCAAAGCCCCTTAACAGCAGGGAACGGAGGACGCGGGATAGGCATTCCGCGCTTACCCTCAATTGAGGCAAGAAGCGCAGTCTCTTCACCGCACACAAACGCTCCGGCGCCAAGACGTATTTCGATGTCGAAGTTAAAGCCGCTGTAAAGAATATCTTCGCCCAAAAACCCCATCTCCTTAGCCTGAGCGATAGCGACTTCAAGGCGGTGGATGGCGAGAGGGTACTCCGCGCGGATGTAAATAAAACCCTTATTAGCGCCCACGGTTCTGCCCGCAATGGTCATAGCTTCAAGCACAGAGTGCGGGTCACCCTCTAAGATACTGCGGTCCATATAAGCGCCCGGATCGCCTTCGTCGGCGTTGCAGACGATATATTTTTGATCGCTTGGAGTAGCTTGAGTAAACGACCACTTGCGCCATGTCGGAAAACCGGCGCCGCCTCTTCCGCGCAGTCCTGAAATTTTGAGATGCTCGACAACCTCTTCGGGCTTCATTTCAAAGAGCACTTTTTCTAAAGCGAGATATCCGTCGCGCGCGATGTACTCGTTAACGTCCTCCGGATTAATAAAGCCGCAGTTACGCAGTACCACGCGGAACTGTTTGCGGTAGAAATCAAGATCGTCTATGCTTGCGCGCTTTGAACCGTCCCCTTTGTTATAGAGAAGCTTTTCGATTCTTCTGCCTTTAATAATATGCTCTTCTACAATATCCTTAGCGTCTTCAGGCTTTACATGTACGTAAAAGCTCTCATCAGGGAGGATCTTTACAATAGGACCCTTTTCGCAAAAACCGAAACAGCCGGTTTTTATCACCTGATTTTCAGACGCTAAATTTTTATCTTCGAGCTCTTTCTGCAAATTGCGGAAAATCTCATCGGCTTTGCTGGACTCACATCCCGTACCGCCGCACACCAATATATAATTTTTAAATTTCATCTCTCCCCCTGATCACTTGAGAATATCTGACGCTGGTTTATCAAAAACATGACCATCCAAGAGCTTGTGCTCAATCAGATGTTCATTTACAATGCGTTTTGCAATATCACCCTTAACATTGCCATATACAGTATCGGGCATACCGGGAACCTGCACCTCCACAGTCGGCTCAACAGTACACATACCAATACATCCGGTTTGAGTAACGGTCACATCAGTCAGCCCCTTAGCGTCAATCTCATCAAGAAACGCGTCGAAAGCCTCTTTAGCGCCGGCGGCAATACCGCATGTACCCATACCAACTATAATATGAGTGGTCTTTCCATCGGTGTCGCGCCGCACAAGCGCGCTTTTTTTCTCTTCGCGGAGCTTTTTAAGATCCGCCAAAGTAATTTTACCCATTTATTAACTCCCCCTGTTTAATTTTTACTTTTGAAGTTTCGCTTAATTCATCTTCTAAAGATTTCAGGTATTTACGAAGCGCAATTAAAGAGTGCGCATCGCTCAAATCTCCCAAAGCATCTATAACCTCAGAGCGTGATACCGCGTACGAATCATCATTGAGAGTTCTGTTGAATGTAAGCTCAAACTCTCCGGTCAGCCCCATAAGGGTCACAATCGCGCTCACAAGATTCCCTGCGGGCGGAGCATCTATGTTTTTTAAACTGTAGTTGAAAAACAGCGATGTTCCAACACCTTTCTGCGAAGTGATATCCCACGTTCCGCTGCACTGAGAGATAAACTGGGCGAGAAACGACAACCCTAACCCCACCTTTCTCTTATCGTGCTTACCGGCTTCGGTAAAAAACGGATCGCGTACCCGCGACAAAACCGCCTCGTCCATCCCCTTGCCGTTGTCGGCTATTGTTATTTTGATACTTCTATCGCTCTCTAACATAGAGACGTCAATGACGCTCGCTTTAGCCTCAACAGAGTTCTGTACCAAATCAATAAGGTAATCGGACAAGGTATAGTGCATCGGAAAACCTGCCCTGCCTATACTTTATACTTTTGAAGAATTTCCGCAACTTTTGAAGTTGGGACACAGCCGTACACTTCGCCGTCTATTGTAAGCGCCGGAGCAAGACCGCAGCAGCCCACACAGCGTACAGCCTGAACCGAAAACATTCTGTCTTCGCTTGTGGCGTTAACCCCAACCCCTAAAAGCCTCTCAAGCTCTTTGAGCAGATCCTCGCCGCCCTTAAGATAGCAGGCGGTTCCCATACATACCGAAATGATATGCTTGCCGGGCTCTACCAATTTGAAGTAATGGTAGAACGTCATCACTCCGTAGATCTTCGCCAAAGGCACGTCAATTTTTTTTGACACTGTGAGCGCTACATCCCTGGGGATATACCTGTAAACCTCCTGCACTTTATGCAGGATCATAATGAGATTACCCGGCTTATCCTTCCATTCATCAATGAAAGCATTGAGCTCAGGCGTCAATTCCGTTAAAACCGGCATGCTTTGGGGCATACGGCATCCTCCTGAAATATGGTGAAGTGAACAAAATAGTTACATAATACACTAACTTTTAGAGAGGCGGCTTTCATAATGATTGCACCTGTCCAAGTATATAATATATATAAAATGACTCATCATATATAAGTATGCGAGATACTTTTTTTTAGCCTGCGTTATTTTAGGCGAACTTCCTGATGAGGAGTTGTAAGCTGTAATATTGCATTACGGGTGGATGGGGGGGGTTATTTCATCTCAATACCAATGAGTTCAACACGCTTATAAGCGGGAACGGAATTCCTCATTTTGTGCATCCGATTTTTTCAGTTCGCTTTTGATTAACTTCTTAAGTGCTCGGCCTATTTTCAGCAGTATTAACATAGAAAGAGGAAACAGTCCAAAAATAGCCCAAAACATATCATAACTATCGAATATATTGCTCAAAATAATTCCATAAATTCCCCATAAAACAGAAAGTCCAAAAAAATGCCAATAATATGTACTTTCTTTTAACAAGCTATCATCAAATTTATATACCTGACTATAACATCCAATAAAAACTATATTTAAAATTGCTGTTGATCCAAGAAACAGTTTCTTATCTTGTAAGATAAAAAGGATAAAGTATGTTGATAAGAATAGAAGCATCAAAATTACTAAATATATTTTAAATTTATTCTCTAAACACTTTGCTTCTTCTTTATATTTCTGCCTAAATTTTGTTTGATTTTCGCTTTGTTTCTGTACAGATTTTGAAGCAAACTCTTGAAGATGATTTGACATGGTACAACGACTCCATTTAGATTTATTGTTTAAATAATGACATTTTAATTATACATTATTATTATCTGTCACCGCAATAATTTTTTAATGAATAATCGAACTGGTATCCCGCTCGTTTTACCAGTATCGCTTTTTTTATCCTATTCCATGAATTATATTATCCTTTCTGCGTTTTTTATTTCTCATTTTTCATCTCAATTTTCAAATATCTCATTTCTTAGAATAAAATTCTGGTTGTTTCAAACGTAATTTACGTTAAAAACAAATAACATCAAGAATGGAGAGCAATAAATGATGGAGAACAAGAACATACAGCTATTTGAAAACAAGCGCATTCGTACCGTTTGGGACGAAGAGAGCGAAGATATGTTATTTTCTGTTATTGATGTAATAGAGGTATTGGCCGGCACAGATAATCCCAGACGTTACTGGAGTGACTTGAAGCGTAAGATGGAGATTGAGGGCAGCCAACTGTACGAAAATATCGTACAGTTGAAAATGACAGCCGCAGATGGTAAACAACGTTTGACCGATGCTGCCAACGCCGAACAATTACTGCGTATAATCCAATCGATACCATCACCCAAGGCTGAACCGTTCAAACTATGGCTCGCGGCTGTTGGGCGTGAGCGTATAGACGAGACCATTGACCCGGAACTGACTATTGACCGCGCGCTTGAAACTTATCTCAAAAAACGCAGTGGACTTTTCGCGGCTTATTGAGAATGTAATTGAAGATGCCGGGGAACAATAATCAACGAACATCCCGCGCCCAAATCACAACCCTGTTGCGAAGAATCAAAAGACTTGTAAAAACGCGGGGCATAAACTATGTTTATACTCACTTGTCTCCGGGGTAAATATGAAATTCAGTGATATCGTTCAAAGCATAGCCGCGACCGTCGTTTATAAATCCTCAGTCTTTGATTCCTGCAATGTGCAGAGCGTAATCGTATCAGACCTTATGAGCGATGTGCTTACAATGGAGCGCCCCAACCCGCTGATCGTCAGCTCCCTCTCCTCAGACCAAACTCTGCGCACCGCCTCTATGGTAGACGCCGCCGGAGTGGTCATCGCCCAAAACAAACTCATTCCGCCGGCAATGGCAAAGCTCGCCGAGGAGCTTGATCTAACGCTTTTGCATACGCCATTGGCGAAATTTGAAACCTGTGTTCTCTTGGGCAAACTTCTTGAGGAAGATAAGTAAACCGTAACATTGCATTACGGTTAGACGGACGGCGTTATTTCATTTCCTGAGTTCGATATCTTTTTATTTGATGCTGATGCCGGCTTCTTCTTTTTTGACTCCACCGAATAATAAGGCGTATAACTGTCAGCCTCTTTTTTGTTCTCAATAGCTGCCGCGTAAGCCTTAACATATTTTTCCGCGCTTGTCTCCCATGAAAAATCGCGCTTCATTCCGTCAAGCATCATTTTTCTTATATGCGCCGGCCTGTCATAATATGTACTGACCGCCCAGCCTATCGTATAATAGAGAGCGTTTTCCGAAGACTCCCAAAACTTAAAGCCGTTGCCGCTTCCTGCAGCTTCGTCGTAATTTTCTACCGTATCCTCAAGACCGCCGGTAGCCCTCACAATGGGAAGCGTTCCGTATCGCAGAGAGTACATCTGATTTAATCCGCACGGCTCAAACAACGAAGGCATCAAAAAGAAATCACACCCCGCTTCTATAAGATGAGCGCGCTCGTTATGATAACCGATGTATGATCCGGCGGATCCGCTGTAACGCACGGGCAGATCCTGAAAAAACCACTCCAAATTTTTTTCTCCGCTGCCAAGAATAACAAACTGCACGTGCATATCATCAAGAACACGTTCAATAATATTTCTGATGAGGTGAAAACCTTTTTGATCTACGAATCTTCCTATCGTTCCAATGAGCGCAACTTTAGGATCGTTTTTGAGGCAGAAAAGTTTTTGAAGATAACGCTTGCACTTTTTCTTTCCGTCAAGATCATCAGCGCTGTAATGCGCGGGGAGATGGATATCTATTTGAGGATCCCACTCTTCATAGTCAATCCCGTTAAGTATCCCTTTGAACTTACTGCCTTTAGCGCTGAGATACGGAGCAAGGCCAAAGCCGCCGCCCGGCTCGCAAATCTCTTTTGCAAATGTAGGGCTTACGGCGGTCACCATATCCGCAAAATGAATCCCGCCCTTTAAAAAGTTGACTTTATCGTAAGACTCAAAAGCGGGTTCTGTAAAATTTTGCCATCCAAGACCGATATAATCATAGTTTGACTTAGGGTAAATACCCTGATAGGCGGCATTATGTATGGTCAGCAAAGACGCGGCGCCGCCAAGGAGAGGATCGTTCCAGTGCCAAACTTTCAGATACGCACTAACTAAAGCTGTCTGCCAGTCATTGCCATGCACGATATCAGGTTTAAAGTTGATATCCTTACAAAGCTGCAGCGCGGCGCGGGAGAAAAAAGCGAAGCGCAGAGGATTGTCATCATAATCAGACATGTTATTATCGTGATAAAGCCCATCCCTGTCAAAAAATACTGAATGCTCTATAAAGTAAACAGGCGCCTTACCGGAAGACTCCGCCCTGTAAACCATGCACCACTCCTCTTTATTCCCCATCCACACGCCCATAGAATTTAAAGTGACAGCGGCGCCGGATTTTTCTATGTCAATACATCCATAGCGGGGGACCACTACCCGCACATCGTGCCCTAACTTTTTTAAAGCAGCGGAAAGCGACGCGCTCACATCCCCAAGCCCTCCAACCTTTGCGTAGGGTGACATCTCTGAGGCGACTATAAGAATACTGTAATTTTTTTTCACGTGATAGAACCGTTTCTGTTAGCGGATGATCAGCACATTCTCTTCTATACTGGTGTACTGCATGATTTAACACTGCGCCGCACGCAACTGCACGCAGGGCCGTGAGGTTGCTTAGCGGCACAGTGTTAAATTATGCAGTATATACCAATAAGCAAGGGTTGATAATTATCAGCCCCGTATATACAATATAAATGAAATTATTGAAAACAACCATGAGAAAGTTGAAAAAGCTGATTTTTTTGTATCCGCGTTGTTTTAAGAATTTTTTACATTGTGTTTAGGCATTCATTTATATTGTAATCGGGAAATCTTAAACATATAATGTGAAAGATCTGAGCTTGTAAGCTGGTTATAGGGGTAAGGTGATTTGTATATTTCAGCTATAGATCGGAAAGTATTAAAAAATGTACGAAATAACAACAGAAACACATTTCAGCGCGGCTCACAGGCTGCTTAATTATGACGGGCCGTGCGAAAATCTCCACGGGCATAACTGGGTTGTAAAGGCAACTGTAAAATGCGAAACTCTTGATAAAAGCGGCCTTGGAATTGATTTTAAAATTTTAAAGCAAAAGCTGAAAACTATACTTGGTGAATTTGACCACAGTAATATCAATGACGTTTTTGGAGATAAAAGCCCATCGTCAGAAAATATCGCGCATTACATTTATCACGAACTTGTAAAATCGTTAAATGACAGTGATTGCAATGTAAAGGCCGCACGCGTCGAGGTTCAGGAGACTCCGGGCAACAGCGCCGTTTATTATGAATAAGGTTGTTGATTTATGCTTAATATCTGCGAAATTTTTACATCAATTCAAGGGGAATCCAGTTTTGCCGGACGTCCGTGCACATTTATAAGATTGTCAGGATGCAATCTCCAATGCGTATGGTGCGACAGCGCGTATTCGCGTTTGGAAAGCGGCAATAAAATGAGCGTTGAGCAGGTTCTGCGCGAGGTAAGTAAATCGCATGTAAATTTAGTAGAGATCACCGGCGGAGAACCGCTTCTGCAAAAAGATACAATTGCGCTATGTAAAGAGCTTCTGCAAAGTAAATATTCGGTGATGATAGAGACTAACGGAACTTTGGACATCGGCGTTCTTCCTTCCAAAGTAAAACGTATAGTTGATATAAAATGTCCGGGCAGCGGCGCGGGCGATAGTTTTCTTGTTGACAATGTAAAACGACTGACAAAAAATGATGAAGTAAAATTTGTAATATCATCTGTTGAGGATGCTTGGTGGGCGAAAAATTTTTGTGAAGAGCACGATCTGTCGGAAAAATGTACAGTCATTTTTTCTCCGGTAATGAGTATGATACCACCGGCTGTATTAGCAAAATGGTTGATAGAAAGCAAACTTGACGCACAGCTTGGAATTCAACTGCACAAAGTGATTTGGGGAGACGAGCGTGGGAGATAAAAAAGCGATCTTATTGTTAAGCGGCGGTTTAGACAGCTCCACCTGCGGTATTATTGCCCGCGATATGGGGTTTGATATCTATGCAATGACTTTCGCTTACGGCCAAAGACATGAGTTTGAGCTCACAGCGGCTAAAAAAGTTGCGTGTTTTTTAAGTGCGAAAGAGCACCGAATCGTAAATATTGATCTGCGCGCATTCGGCTCGAGCGCATTGACGTCCGATATCGACGTTCCCAAAGCGCGTGACATCTCAAACAGCAGCGATATCCCCATTACCTATGTTCCAGCACGCAACACGATATTTTTATCTTACGCACTCGCGTGGGCGGAAGTCATAGACTGTACAGATATTTTTATAGGCGTTAACAGTATAGACTATTCCGGCTACCCCGACTGCCGCCCTGAATATATCGCCGCTTATGAAAAAATGGCAAATCTTGCTACTGTCGCGGCAATACAGGGGCGAACTATTAAAATCCATACCCCGCTAATTTCTCTTTTAAAAGCGCAGATTATAAAAATCGGATTAAAAGCAGGGATGGATTACAGTATAACTCACAGCTGTTATGATCCTGCCGAAGACGGAACTCCGTGCGGTTTGTGCGATAGCTGTCAAATCCGAAAAAAAGGGTTTGATGAGGCGGCGCTGTTGTTATGATTGCGCCATATACTGGTACACGGCACGCGTCTACACTGCACCGCTAAGCAACCTCACGGCCCTGCGTGCGTTGCGTGCGGTGCAGTATAGACACAAAAATCTAAATAACCCTGATCTCCCCATTAATAAGCCTAAGCGACTTAACCCCGTTAAGCATCTCGGTAAGAACCATGTTCCGCTGGCCGAATTTAAAAATCGTGCCCGGAAAGGCGCAGCGGTCGATTCTCATGAAAGCTTCATCGTAATTGTTCATTTCGATATGGAGCTTGCGCAGACGCTCTTCTAAAGCTGTGATCTGCTGCTGTACTACGGCTATCGCGTCACGGAATTTTCTCATTAGCTCTTTGTCAAGCCTTGCTTTGGGCGGCAGAGTGTTCATCTGCTGATTTACTTTTTTTAACTTCTCCTGAAGCTCTTTATTGGCCGTTTCCGTTTTGTTATACTCTTCGGTAAGCGGCAGCGGGGGGATAATTTGCAGCACCGATCTTATTCCGCTTATATTGCCCGCGGTTCTTACGATAATTGAATCTGTTGCCGCTAATATTCCGCCTGCTACAGAGAGTGTGTTGCCGTGAATTTGTATTTTTTTTGCGGTGATATTGCTGTTCATCGACTCTTTCGCAATATTAACGCTGCCTTCACAAATTACATTCTGATTTTTTATGAAGCCAAGATTAACATCGCCTTTAGCGATAATAAGCCCCTCCCCGTTTCCTACAAACCCGCCTCTGGAGAGGAGACTCCCGCCTATCTTTAAATTGCAGTCCTCAATTATACCATGTATCTGTAAATCTCCGCCGCAGTCTACATCAAATCCGCTTCTTACATCGCCTTTCACACAGACCGACCGTTCGTATTTGACGTTTCCTGTAGAGTAGTCTACATCACCGTTGATGTAGTGCCCCTCCGCAATACTTATATTACTGCCGTTATAACGCACAATACCGTCAACTAACGCTACAAGCAGAGAGTGGTCTGTTCTTGATATTTGAGTATTTGTACCAACGGGGAGAAAAGACTTTTTTCCGTCGAAAGCGGGACGTACACGGCCTAAAATGTCGCGGCCCGGGGTACCCTTGGCAGGGGGATGAAGTATGGCAAGCGTATCGCCTTCGCTTACAGATGTTATGAGATTTAAGTTTTTATAATCAACGCTTCCGTCTTCATTTAAATTCGGCGTCATAGAAGATTCTGTGTTAAAAGTAAATTCCACATAACCATCGTCCCCGGTTATGGCAGGCAGTCCGCGAGCGATTTCGACTACTTCCTGAGCGGTTATGGAACCGTCGGTAAACCGCGCGATAGCGCCGCTTATTGCCTTTTCATCAAGTCCGTAAATGATGTTATAAGAATCAATAAGCGCTCTTACACCCTCTTCTGAAGGCATTTTTCCGCCTTCGCCGGCCGGTATTATAACAAGCTGCGCGTCCATCATATCGGGCGCGGTCTGTATGTCTATAAATCCGTCAAACTCCAAAGGGAGCACCGCCGGCTCTTCTCTTTCAATATATACGATACCGGTTTTAGCGGCGGTGTAAACATTTTTTGATATGTATACGTTATTTTTTTCTTTAATTCCGGAAGCTGTTACCTCTTCGTCTTGCTTTTTTCCAAAAAACTCACCTAACACGTTTTGCCCCGGCACATCAGGAATAGTGCCTTCGCGCCTTGCGATAACAGTTCCCTGATCAACGCGCTGAAGTTTGGGAGCGAGCATTGTGATCTCACCAAAGTATTTCTTGCCAAGAACTTTATTGATCTCTTTGCCGATAGAGAGATGCTTCACAGCCATCTTAAGAAGCCCCTCTTTGCCGGGTTCCGGATAGGTACCCTTTGCAATGGGGGGAGTTTCGACATAGCGCGGGTTACGGTTCCAGCTGTCTGAGACTTTTGCAAGAAGGTCTTTATCAATCCCGTGTACTACGCCCGCCTTGTTGAGTTTAGCAGTAAGGATCTCTGCGCAGATCTCTCCCTTGAGCCCTTCAATTCTATCTATTGATATGGTGGCGCTCATTTTATCAGCGGCTAAGCGCACTTCCATCATAAAGAAATCTGTACCGCCCATCACTTCATTTTCAACGGGCTGAGCGCTGCCGGCGTTTTCAACCTCATCAACCTTGTTTTCGCTTGTTTCCATAATTCGCAATAACCTCTTTAATATTTAATCGCCTTAACTATATAATATTATAATGATGAAGCCTGTCTGTCAACCCCAGATCTTTAAAATCCCACAATCACGTCAAATATTTTTTTGCCGCGGCGCTCCACCCAGTTCAGTTTATCACTGACATCCGCCATATAGTGTTTGCCGGGGACGCAAAGCCCCGTTACATTAAATTCGCGCATAATACTCAAAATACTAACTACCCGGGAATAGGTGGTAACTTATTTGCACAGCGCGGGTTACTAAATGAAATCTAACCCTGCTTCAAACAATAAGACAACGTACACATTAACAATCAACAGATCACCTGAGATTGGCGGAGTTGTCAGTCCGGAATTGTTGTCGGGTATTCAACAAAATAATGCCACCGTCGACATATCAGCCACACCGGCAGCCGGTTACAGATTCGTTCAATGGACAGTAACAAGTGCGGAGGGTAATACGACTTTCAGCAATCTCGGCTGGGCAAATCCTCACTTGCGTGAAGAAGCAAGAGTTAATTTGAATTCGGATGTAACGCTTACCGCAAACTTTGAGCGAGTATATACGCTTCTTATTCATACAGCAGGAAATGGCAGTGGTTCTGTGACGCGAGAACTCGTTTATGGGACTAACGTTAACGAGACAGCTTTTGCCGAAGGCACCATTGTTATTTTGGAACCAGTTCCTGTTACTTCTTGGCCTAATAACAGTACATTTAGCAATTGGTCAGGCGACTGCACCGGCACGGGAGCTTGCGCGGTAACTATGACGCAAAACCGAACCGTTACGGCAACTTTTACATTGGTCGAATCGCCATAACAACCTTCGCGCCTACACCGGCGGAATCCCGCAAGTTTGGTGTTCGGACGGTAATTCGGTTGACAAAGATAAGGTTAAGGACTTGCTGTATCCTTCAAAGGTATTTCCGGACGGTGTAGCGAGTATGCGAATTAAAAATTGGGAAGAGTATAATTCTGGGCAACGAAGCCAATAGCGTTTGTTCCAGCTGGAACGGAGTTATAGCAATTTTACCACATCAAATTCGCAATATGTATATCATTTTCACACCCAATCAGACAGCATCTGCTTCTTTCCATTTAAAATTTTCTTATTAGGCATTTCGGCACGGTAAAACGTATTTTATTATGTAGGAGAGACGCAATGCGTTGCGTCTTTACAGGATTAGTGGATGATGGTATAAACTTGCCGTTTCCATTGTGTGGTTAGAGGAGTGTTTATATGAATTACAAAATATATACTATTGATGAAATTAAAAAGCGATTCGAAGAGATCACTAAAAAATACGTGATAGATGAGGCGTATTTGTTTGGCTCTTATGCTCGCGGTGATGCTAAGCCTGAAAGCGATGTGGATTTTTATCTAAAGGTAGACAACCTAAAATCGGGCTGGGATTTAGGCGGAATTTGGGCAGATACGGAAAAAGCTATGGATAAAAAAATTGATGTAGTTACAACAACTGCAATAATGGAAAAAGAATTTGAACAGAGAATGAAAAAGGATTTGGTGAAGATTTATGGATGAGA
>WRCH01000044.1 GCA_009784115.1 Chitinispirillia bacterium | reverse complement strand
TTTAATCCTAACAAATACTCTCTAAACACATTGACCGTCTCATCAGGAAGCCAATTGCCGGTTTTATTAAAAGCCTTTTCCCCGGCTAAAACCTCTTTCCATTCAATACGGCGTTTTCCGCCGTAAGCCTTTTCTACTGCCGCGTCAAGCGTAAACCGCGAGGCTTTCCATATATCAGGCCCTGTACCGTCACCCTCTATATAAGGAACGATTGGATTTTGGGGCACATCAAGAGCGCCGTTAACCATCTTAATTTTTTCAGCCATTCTCTTAACCTTTTCGATCATTTTAGATAAGTATACTTTTCACCATCCATAAAATAAGTTTTTCCCAGTGTTAAAAACAATTTTTGCAGATGTTCAATTAAAAAGGGCGAACTCCTTTTAAGAATTCGCCCTGCATATCTGTTATTATAGTATACTGAATAACGGCATAAATCTACACTGTGCCGCTAAGCAGCCTCACGGCTCTACGTGCAGCGCAGTGCAGTGTAGATTTATGCCGTGTACCAGTATATCAGCGGAGAATTGCTATCTTGCTACTCTCTCCATAGTCTCTCTGTCCACATTTTCCTTAAGCGCGTCTTTAAAAGAGCGGTCTAAGGTTATAGGGTCGGCATTAGGATCGTCCATGTCGATAATGTACACAGGGGTGGGGTTATCAAGATACCCGATAACGTCTGCGCCTTCAAACACGAACCTTGAGGAAGCGTCATTGCGGCCGCCGCTTCTTGGGGGATCTCTCAGTGCGTTCTTTTCTACAAAGCCCTCAATACCGCTTGAGGTGCGCACTCTAAAATGCCTTCTTCTCTCTTCAACAACAACGAGCATATCTCTTTCTGTTGCTGTGAAAACCGGCTGTTCATAAGGTTCTCTGACCTCATTAGCGAAGATTCTTGCCTCTTTTCTAGGCACCATCTGTCTTTCACGCTGCGCGAAGACCGACATACTGAAGACCGCAACCACAAGTGCCGCGAAAATAAGAGACCGCTTGCTTAAACGCATAAATTCCGCTCCTTATAAGGAATAATTTCAAAGCCTACTATAAAGTATAATATTTTTTAAAATATAAAGCAATATATTTCATAGAGAATTTTCATTTTCTTTCTTTTCTTACCCCAAAGGGGCGCCGTCATTACTCCAGGGCAGGCTTCACAGGCAAGCCACATCCATCTCCTTGGCCGCCTTAGTCTCATTCAACCGGCCAAGCGGAGCGCTCACAGGCGCGTCAAACAGCGACAGCGGATTATTTTGCGTCTCTTTCGCTATTTCAATCATCGCGTTAATAAATGCGTCTATTGTCTCCTTGCTCTCGGTCTCAGTCGGCTCTATCATCATCGCCTCTTTTACTATAAGAGGGAAGTAGATAGTGGGCGGATGAAACCCTCTGTCGATCAACGATTTCGCTATGTCAAGAGCGCTTACGCCATGCTCCATTTGGCGCTTTGCTGTGAGTACGCACTCGTGCATACAGGTTTTTAAGTACGCGACGTCATAATAATCCTTAAGAGAGTGCATGATGTAATTCGCGCTTAAAACCGCCTGCTCACTCACTTTTTTAAGCCCCTCACCGCCCATCATCAATATATATACGTACGCTTTTAAGCTCACCAAAAAATTGCCGAAGAACGGGGTGACTTTTCCTATTGAGGATGGATAATCATCACTCAGTTCAAAAGCGTTATCTCCTTTTTTGATAACTCTTGAAACCGGCAAAAACGGTTCCAAATGCTTTTTGACCCCCACAGGCCCCGCGCCCGGCCCGCCGCCGCCGTGAGGAGTAGCGAAAGTTTTATGCAGATTTAGATGCACCACATCAAAACCGCCCTCTCCCGGACGAAATTTTCCCATTATGGCGTTGAGATTCGCGCCGTCGTAGTAAAGCTGCGCGTCATAGGAGTGGGCGATATCCGCGATCTCTTTTATCTGCGGATTAAAAAGTCCAAGCGTGTTTGGGTTTGTCATCATTATGGCGGCAGTTTTTTCGCTTATAGCTTCTTTTAATTTTTCAATATTAAGAAGACCTGTCGCGGGGTCGGTCGGTATTGATTTTACACTGTAACCTGCCGCAGCCGCGCTTGATGGATTTGTCCCGTGAGCCTCGTCGGGAATTAACACCTCGTTTTTTTCGTTCCCTTTTTGCCTGTGATAGGCGGCTATAAGCATCATCCCCGTATGCTCTCCATGCGAACCGGCCATAGGCTGGAGCGTGAAAGCGTCCATAGCTGTGATTTCACAAAGGAGACTCTCAAGGTCATGGATTACTTTGAGACTGCCCTGGGTAAACTGAGCTCCGCCGTCAAGCAGTGTGTACATGGGGTGGATATCACTGAAACCTTTAAAGCCCGCGATTTTCTCACATACTTTTGGATTATACTTCATTGTACAAGAGCCAAGGGGATAAAAATTTGTATCCACCCCGTAATTTTTAGTTGACAACTCTGTAAAATGACGCACAACGTCAAGCTCCGACAGTTCGCACAGATTAAGAGGCGAAGCTCTCAGATAATCACCGGGAATTTTTATATCGTTTGCAACATCGTTTACCGGAAGAGAGACGCCGGTACGTCCTTTAACGGATTTATCAAAAATTACCTGCATATAACCTCCAAATTCCTCACAAAATCATCAATCTGCTCTTTTGTATTTTTTTCGGTTACGGTTACAAGCAGGTGTTTTTCCATTCCCTGATAGAATTGACCAAGCGGAATGCCCGCGGCAAATCCGGCGTCAAGCATTTTTTTGACGCATTCTGAAGCGCTGACAGGAAGTTCGATTGAAAACTCGTTGAAGATCGGCAGATCATTCACCTTGATTGACTTAATGGAGCCTATGCGTTCCCGGCAGTACATCGCTTTGGTATGACAAAGTGATGCGACCTGTTTTAGGCCCTGTGTTCCTATTAAACAGAGATAAATATGCGCTCTAAGCGCGCACAGCGCTTCGTTTGAACAGATGTTGGATGTCGCTTTCTCGCGCCTTATATGCTGCTCTCTTGCCTGTAAAGAGAGAACAAACCCGTCTTTACCGTTTTTATCAACTGTTTTGGCAACGATTCGGCCCGGCATTTTACGCGCAAGCTCTTTTTTAACGCCTATGAATCCCAAATACGGACCTCCAAAAGAGAGGGGAATTCCCAAAGATTGCCCCTCGCCAACCGCAATATCAAATCCCTGCTCCGCAGGACTTTTTATGAGCGCTAACGCAACAGGATAAACTGACTGGATGGCGATAACTCCAAATTTTTTACACTCTTCGACAATATCGCTGTGATTATTGATCGTACCGAAAAAATCAGGATTTTGTAAAACTACAGCCGCGATTTGATCGTTGATAATCTCTTTTAGAGCGACTCTCGCGAGAGTACGATCAGACAAATCATCATACTGCTCAATCAGCTCAATATTGAGATTCGCGGTGTGAGTGCGAAGCATCCTGCGATAGATCGGATTGACCCCTTTGTCAACAATTATCTTGCGCCGCCCCGTTACGCTTATTGCCATTTGGCACGCTTCAAAAATCGCTGTCCCGCCGTCATAAAGCGAGGCGTTTGAAACTTCCATTCCGGTTATGCGGCATATGTGGGATTGATATTCGTAAATCGCCTGAAGCGTTCCCTGTGAGATCTCCGGCTGATAGGGGGTATACGCCGTGTAAAACTCGCTTCTCGATATTATGGCGTCTATCGCGGAGGGGATAAAATGGTCGTAAAAGCCTCCGCCCATAAATGAGATTTTATTGGTATCATTCTGTGATGCGAGCTGGTCGCATTTTGTCAATACCTCAAGCTCAGACAAGCCTTGCGGCAAAGAGAACTGCGCAGGACACAGAGTCTTTGGAATATCCTCAAAAAGGTTATGGACAGATGAGACGCCGCACTTTTGCAGCATCTCACCGCGCTGCTGTTCTGTTACCGAGATAAAACCCATTTTTATACGGTCTCCAAATATTTCTCGTAAGCCGCCGCGTCCATAAGAGCGTCAATTTCTGATTTATCGCTGAGTTTCACTGTGTAAAGCCATCCCTTGCCGTAAGGATCGCTGTTTATAATTTCCGGCGCGCTTTCAAGGTCGTTGTTGACAGATGCGACTTCGCCGGTCACCGGTGAATACAGATCGCTTGCCGCTTTTACCGATTCGATAACGCCCGCTTCCGCGCCATTTTTAAGCGATGAGCCTAACTTCGGGAGTTCGACAAAAGTGATGTCGCCAAGGGTGTCTTGGGCGTGGTGGGTGATGCCTACGGCCGCGTTATCGCCGTCAACCTTTACCCATTCGTGGCTCTTTGAATATTTGAGATCATTTGGAATCTTGCTCATTTTTGGCTCTCCTTTGGTTAGTTGTAAATATAATTGTGGTCTGTTTCAAAACAAGATTTTTCTTGTTTTTCCTGCATCCTGAAGGGATGCAGCGCTCGGTAAAAACGTACCTCTAAAGAATCTCTGCATCCTGAAAGGATGCACCCTTGACCCATGTTACGCAGAGGGCGCATCCCTTCTGGATGCGAAAAAAAAATCTTTGATCACTTCGTTCTACCGGGCGGTACATCCCTTTGGGATGCAGGAAAAACAGCACTCACATTCGTTATAAATATTTCTTTATATCAGCTCTTGCCGTTGCGTTTTTATAAAACGGAAGTTCTGAGACTTTTCCCGAAAACTCATTTTTCCCGCTTATAATTTTTAACGAAGTTCCAATTCCCGAATACTCTTTATTGACATACCCAAGCGCAATCGCGCACCCAAGAGCAGGTGAGAAAGCGCCGCTTGTAATAACCCCGATCTCTTTGCCGGATGATTCATCAATTATTAAATCACCGGTTCTCGCGCTGCGCCGTCCATCAAGAGTTATCCCCGCGAGCAGTTGATTAATTGCGGATGGATCAAGCACAATGTTTGATCCGATAAACTCTTTTTTACGTGAAATAGCGCGGTTAAAATTGCTCTGAACTGCGTTTCTGTCCGAAGAGAGTTCATGCCCGCAGAGCGGAAATCCCATCTCAAGCCGAAGCGTGTCTCTTGCGCCAAGACCCGCAGGAACCGCGCCTCTGTCAACACACTCATCCCAAATCTGCAAAATCACCTCAGGCTTACCGTAAATTTCAAATCCGATCTCGCCTGTGTAACCTGTACGGCTGATCATCACCACTTCGTTTTTGTAAAAAACGTAATCAAAATTATAAAATTTAAGATCGCTTATTTGATCCTCAAAAAGCGCCGCCGCTATTTTGGGAGAAAGCGGCCCCTGTAAATCAATCTTCGCGTGTTCAGCGGAAACATCTGCAAAATTTGTATCTTTGGAGATGTGTTGATTGATCCACAGAAAATCACTCTCTTTTGTGGACGCGTTGACAACTATGAGAAAGCAGTCATCATCAACCCGATAAATTATTTGATCATCAATCACCCCGCCGTTTTCATTGCAGATAAAACCGTATCTGCAAGTACCGAGTTTCATATCCGCAATATCACAGCTTAAAATCAGCTCAAGATCAGATAGCGCACCGTCCCCGGCTATCTCAAACACTCCCATGTGACAGGTATCAAAAATCACAGCTCCGCCGCGGCAAGCCTGATGCTCTTTTATAATGCTTTCGTACTGAACAGGCATCTCATAGCCGCTAAAAGGGGTCATTTTAGCGCCTAAGGCGATGTGTTTTTCGTATAGAATCGTTTTTTTCATGTTGCCGATACGGATTTGTTATAGCTTAAAGACAAGGTATGCCCGTCTTCTGTTAAATATACAAAACTTCACATAGCAATGTATCTAAAATAACGCGTCTTTAAAAAATTGCGATATATCTATAAATTTTATACCACTAAATTTAAGCGCTTATTTACATTTATACAATTATGAACCGTCATTTGAGGAACTGACCGCAGAACTGCGGAAAGTAGACGCCGAAATGCGAGCTGCTGGTCGCTACGATTAAACATTATAGACAAGTGAGTTCACAGCGGGGCAGAATCCGGTTAACAGGCAATTCGGCAATGTAAACTTTTTTTGGCAAGGCAAGCGGATAGAATCCGCAATGCTTACTATATTTGACGCTTCCGGTAATGTGGTTAACGGGGTTACGGTATCCGACCGCGCTGACCACCCCGGCGCTTCGCGGCACCCCTCCGGTGGAGGGGAACTTGGGAGACGGGTTGCGGGGTCTTGGGATTTGACAGACAGGAGAGGTCGTTTGGTTGGTGAGGGTACTTATTTGTTGAGGGGTATAATCACTGCATCAGATGGTAAGTGGGAGCGGGTGTCGGTGATGGTTGGCGTTAGGTAGTGCAAATTTGACAATTCGCAGTCTTATAAGCGCCCGAGAGTTTCATGGGCGCTTTTTTTGCTTTCAATAACCGAAATATCAATCTCATCTCCGCTCCATAGAAACAGTAATTCGCAGCTTAATGATTTTTAGTTTGCCAGCAATAATCGGCAGAAATTATCTTTAACGAAGATTATATACTCTTGAATTTTTACCTCTCATTTTCGATTTTCGTTTGAATCAATAAATCAATTACCTGGATCCTGGTATGGAGACATATACCAATGAAAGAGCGCAAACTAATCCGGTTTGACTGGGCGCTGAAACGGCTGCTTCGCAATAAAGCTGATTATGTCGTGCTTGAGGGTTTTCTCTCCGTACTCTTAGGTGAAGATATAAAAATTATCAGCATAAAAGAGAGCGAAGGGAATCAGGAACACGCCAAAGACAAGTTTAACCGGGTAGATATATTTGTAGAGAACAGTAAGGGCGAGTTTCTTATAATCGAGATGCAGAACAGCGAAGAGGTTGACTATTATTACAGGATGCTTTATGGAGTATCCAAGGCGATAACAGAGCATATGTCAATAGGTGACGACTATTACAACGTACGCAAAATATATCATATCAACATCCTTTATTTCCGTATGGGTAATGGAAGTGATTACGTCTATCACGGTTCTACGGAGTACCGCGGCATTCACAACAATACGGTATTGCAGCTGACAGAAAAGGAGAGAGAGTTTTTCACAAAAGATAATGTTAAAGACCTGTATCCCGAATATTACATCTTGTGTGTTAAGGATTTTGATAACGCAGCTAAAAACAGTCTCGATGAGTGGATTTACTATCTTAAAAACGCTGAAATCCCCGAAAGTTTTACTGCGCAGGGTTTAAAGGAAGCAAGAGACGCGCTCCTTTACGATGATATGACAGATGAGGAAAAACGAGCCTATCTCCACTATTTAAACCAGACGCGCTACGAACGAAACACAATAAAAAATTCTTATGATAAAGGGAAGATAGAGGGCAAGATAGAAGATGCTATCGCGATGAAAGCCGAAAGTATTAGCGAAGATGTTATCGCAAGAATTACCAAACTTTCAATAGATGAGATTCGGAAACTCTAAGTCATAGTTTTTGTTTTTAATTGCATTAATGCAATCCGGCCCACAAATTGTTGCATGATTCAGCCTCATTTTGACATTTGAAAAACCAGTGTGCTTCGCGAACAATTTTCGCGATATTTTTTCGCGGAATAGTGTCTTTTATTGGTATTATTCTTAATGTTATATTAGTACAAAAGCCGCCATTTGCCATTTATAGGATAGTATATAAAGAGATCGCGGAGACGGTTTTTCTGCCGGATAAAAGGTGACAGATCACGAATAAAGCGAGGAATGAAGGAGCTGCCGGAGATGGATAATAAAGAGCCGCATAAACACGCAAATGCCAATATTATACCTGATTCATCCCCGTTTGCCGCGCATTTTCGGCAGATGTCAAACGACATTGAAAAGCGCGACGCCCTGCTCAACGTCATAAACCGGATTGCCGTACTGCTTCTTGCCGCGTCAAATGAAGAACACTTTGAAGAGTCGCTGATAAAGGGTATGGAGCTTATAGGGCTGTGCCTTGATGTGGATTTTGTCCAAATTTGGCAAAACGAAACAGATAACGGCGTACTTCACTTTGCCCTTAAATATAAATGGCTCTCCGAACTCGGAAAAAAAGCTCCGCCTGTAGAGATCGGAACCTCCGTGCCTTACAGCAAGAGATGGAAAGAGCTGTTCTATCACGGCGAGTGCGTTAACGGCCCCTTGCCGCATCTGCCGCAGGAAGATCAGGATCTGCTGTCTCCCCTTGGAATATCGTCCACAATCACTATTCCCTTGTTTTATCAGGATAAATTTTGGGGCGTGTTCTGCGCCGACGACTGCGTAAAAGAACGCTGGTTCACGGAAGGCGAAATAAACCTGCTCTATTCCGCGGGCTTGATGCTTGTGAATGCCATAAACCGGAATTTACAAGCCATAGAAAAAGAGAAACTTTTACGCAAATTAGAAGTTGAGAGCGAAGCCGCGAGGAGCGCTAATAAAGCTAAATCCGAGTTTTTGGCAAATATGTCCCACGAGATCCGCACGCCTATGAACGCAATTATCGGCATGTCCGAAATTTTGGCGCATGAAAAACTCAGCGAAAACCAAATGAGCTATGTAAACGACATCAAAGTATCGGCGCAGTCGCTGTTAGCCATTATTAATGATATATTGGATATGTCCAAGATTGAAGCGGGAAAGTTAGAGCTTAATCCTGTAGACTATAATTTCAGCCAGTCAATGGACAACATCATCGCGATGTTTACTTATGTTGCCGAAAACAAGGGTCTTGAGTTTATATACGAAACGTCGGGCTGCATTCCGGAGTGTCTTTTCGGCGATGATATCAGACTAAGGCAGGTTCTCACAAATATCTGCGGAAATGCCGTTAAATTTACTGAAAAAGGTTACGTTAAGCTGTCGGTGTCGGTATCGCCGGACGCGGACAAGCTTATTTTTAAGGTCGAAGACAGCGGTACGGGAATGCGCAAAGAGGATCTGCCGAAACTTTTTAAGGCTTTTGAACAGGTCGATAAAAACAAAAACAGAAATACTGTGGGAACCGGCCTTGGGCTCTCAATTACTAAAGCCTTTGTTGAGATGATGGGCGGCGGGATTGCGGTAGAGAGCGAATATGGACGGGGTACAGCATTTATCATCACTGTACCGGTCGTAACAGGCAGCGCCGAAAATATGAGACACGCCGGAACCGATGATACCGCGCATACCGTAAGCGCGCCGGCCGCGCGGGTTTTGGTTGTAGACGACAACGCGTTCAACTTGAAGGTTGCAACAGGGCTCCTTAACTTTATGGAGATTAAGGCGCAGACAGCAGATTCGGGCGCCAAAGCTATTCAATTAGTAGAGCAAAATGATTACGATATCGTTTTCATGGATCACATGATGCCGGGGATGGACGGCATAGAGACGACAGCGCGTATACGCAGTATGGGCGCCAAGTATGAAAAACTTCCGATTATCGCGCTGACCGCAAACGCGGTAAAGAGCGCAAAGGAGATGTTCCTTGCGAGCGGTCTTAACGATTTTATTTCAAAGCCGATTGACTTAGGGGAACTCACCCAAATATTAACGGACTGGCTGCCATCCGAAAAAGTAGTTAAAACTACAGGGCAAAAAAAGCCGGATTCAGCGGAAGAAACCGACGCTCCGTCCGCAAAGTGGTTAAGTGATTTAGAAAAAATTGAGGAGATTAACATTAAAATAGGTTTGGGACGCGTATCAGGCATGGAGGAGATGTACCGCGATTCCATACTCTTTTTCAATAAAAAACTGCTTTCCGAATGCGCTAAAATGTCCGATGCTTTAAGCCGAAATGATACAAAAGCGTTCTCAATTACGATACACGCCATGAAATCGTCGCTCTCCACAATAGGCTCTATGGGGTTATCGGCGCTGGCGGAAGAGTTGGAGACAGCCGCCAAAAATACGGACGCGGATTACTGCGTCAAACACTACCCGCCGTTAGAAACCCGGCTGCGTGAACTTAACGGACAGCTGTCCGCAATTTTTAAAGCTCAAGAGTCCGGCGCCGGCGAAAGACAGGCGGGGGATGAATCCTTGCTGCGCGAAAGTGTAGATAAAGCGCTTCGCGCCGCTGATGATTTTGACAGTGACACAGGGATTGAAACACTTGAGCTTTTAGTAAAATTTGATTTCGGCGGAGAGGTCAACGAATTACTGAGCGCGGCGCTTGCCGCGTTTAAAGAGTTTAATTGCGGCGGCGCCGTAAAAGAGTTAAAGCTTATCAAAAACGCGCTTGCGGAGACGGCGGCGCTGTAAATAATGCCGTTCACCAGTATATACATGCCGCCGCTCAGCATATATTATTTTTATCAGTATGAAATACCCCAAACAGCGCCTGAGCCTTTTAATGTTCATCCAGTTCTTTGTCGGCGGCGCTACGCAGCCTGTGATGAGCCTGTACCTTAAGGATCATCTTGGATTCAGCGGGACTGAGGTCGGTTTTGTGATGGGGCTTTCCGCCATAGGCTCTATAATCTCGCCCCTGTTCATGACATTTATTGCCGACCGGGTGATCTCTTCGGAAAAGTTACTGAGCGTTTTGCATGTAATGGCAGGGACAAGCATACTTGTTTTCGCCATGCAAACCACATTTTCTTCGGTTGTGTTTTTGTACATCATATACAATTTGATGATAACCCCTACCTATGCGCTTGTAAACGCGATTACATTTCATCACAACCCGTCAAAGGGTAATAATTTTGGCAGTATACGGGTTTGGGGAACGATAGGCTGGATCTCCATAGCGTGGTTTTTTAGTTTTGTAATTTTACAAAAGGATACCTCCGCGCATAATATCAGCCAGCTGCCGCTCCTTTTAAAGGTATCTGCGGTCACCTCTTTTATTCTAAGTATCTACAGTCTCACAATCCCAAGCAGTCTCAATAGAGAGCGTAAAAACGAAAAACGCGCGTTTTTTCCGGTTGATTCATTGAGGGTTATGCTGAAACCGCAGGTTCTCACCCTCACGCTCACAGCCGCCGCCGTAACATTTATTGACCGGTTCTACGCGGTAGGCACCGCCCCGTTTTTGAAGCAGATCGGTTTCAGTGAAAAGAGTATTATGCCGGCTATGAGCCTTGGGCAGCTGCCTGAAATTTTTGCTATGGGACTTTTGGGGTATATTTTAAAACGCTGGGGGATGAAAAAGGTTCTTATAGCGGGGATGTGCATGGAGATTTTCCGCTTTGGCGCCTGCGCTTTGGGGTCAAGCCATCTTATTGTATATACAAGCCTTAGCGTGCACGGTCTAGCGTATACTTTTATATTCATAACCGCTATTATAAGTCTCGACAGTTTTTGCAGCAAAAATGAACGTACCGGAGTGCACCAGCTTTTTTCTGTAATTACAGGAGGAATCGGCGGATTTCTCGGCTGTTATGCGGCGGGTAAAATAACCGACCGCTTCAGCGACAGCATGGGCATCGTATACTACGAAGCTTACTGGATGGTACCGTTTTTACTGTCGGTTTTTATTTTAGCGTTATTGGTACTTTTTGTTGAGGATGTGAAGAAACCGGTTCCCGCTGACGCGCAGCCGGCAAAAATTCCGCAGGAAAAAGCCGTTGAGAAAACCGCGTAGCGCCTTATTTTCTCTGTTTTTTCCGCTTTTTTATCACATTTTACACCAATTATATAAAAAACACTTGCATAAATCTGTGAAAGAAGATAAATTTTTATATATAATTTTTGCTGTACCGTATGAGAATATTTACATAGATATTGACTCTCAAATATCGGCGTAAGTATATTATCTCTTATAGGCGGTTCTGTACCCGGTGTTAGGAACGCCAAATTTATTTAAGCCCTTAAGAAGAGATGGGTATGATTATTAAGAAAAATAGACAGCTTGCGGTCGTCATATGTTTGCTGTTTTTCGCAGTTGCCGCTCCGGCACGGGCGCAGAAAAAAATAACCGTGCCTAACGATTTCCCTACTATTCAGAGGGCGCTTGGCGAGGCTGAAGAGGGTGACACGGTATTTGTAAGAAAAGGCGTCTACAAAGAAAATATTACTTTGGTTGATGATGTGGCGCTTATCGGTGAGGATATGCTCACTACCATAATCGACGGGCGCCGCAGGGGGCCGGTGGTTGTAGGCGCCGACGGCGCGCTCATCACGGGGTTTACTATCCGCAACGGTACAACCGGCATACTTTGCAAGAATACACGGCCTACTATCGACCGCAACTTAATTAAAGACAATAAGGGAACCGGTATCCACGCTCTTGTGGTTCTGCCTGATATTACCAATAACATAATCTACCGCAATGAGTGGACAGGCATCTTTCTTGAGGCTGTCCGCGGAACCCGTACTTCCATATCCAATAATATTATTAAGGAAAACGGTTACAGCGGGATCTTCGCGGCTAACAGGACAGAGGTTTTGGTCCGCAATAATATTTTGATGGGTAATAAGCAGTACGGTATCTTTCTTGGCCCCGACGCGCGCCGCACAAGAATCATAAGCAATAACTTCCACAGAAACCGTTTGCATTACAACGCAAACGCGGAGAGCGAGAGCGTGCGTCAGACAAATATCTCTGTCAACCCGCAGTTTAAGTCTCCCGGATTTCCAAAGTTTGATTATGCTTTAGGCCCGTCGTCAGAGTGCAGGGGCAGGGGTGAAGACGGTGCGGATATCGGTATTGCCGCTTTAGGCACAAAGCAGGCGCCTATAAGCAAGGCGCCGGCTGAAGAGCAGGCTTTCGCCGCCTCGATGGACTCTTTTCAGGAACCTGCCGCCCATGTTCATCACGAACCTGCTTTTACCGCCGCCGCACCGCCGGCGATTACGCAGACTGTTATTTTGCAGGGGCTTACTTTTTTCGGTACGGAGAGCGCGGATATCGACGAAAGCTCTTACCATGCGCTGGAAGATATTATTAAGAGACTTGTCTATTATCCTAACTTGAATATTGAGATTGCCGGGCATACTGATAATCAGGGTTCTGATGATTTCAACATGATGCTCTCTCTTAACCGGGCGCGTTCGGTAATGAATTATTTTGTCTCAAGAGGGATCGCTCCCGAAAGAATGAGAGCGAGAGGATATGGAAGAGATCGGCCGATTGAGTCTAATGATACGGCTGAGGGTCGGGCAGCTAACCGCAGAGTGGAGGTTATCCCGCGCTGAAGTTTAGAGCTTCGCGTAAAGGGACATAAATAATATGAGAACAAAAATAGCAACTAGTTTTTTACGGATCTCTTTTGCTGCTTTGATGTTTGCCGCTGCCGCCGCTACAGGGCAGGAGAGCGCGCCCGACGGCGCCGGCGGATACGACGCGCCTTATTTTCAGGCGGATTTCACTCAGGATCTAAACAGCTGGACGAGCGCGCTTGTTAACCCGGCGCTTCTTTACAGGGTTAATCAGATGCACGCAAGCATGGCGTTTTACAGATGGGGGCTTGACAGAGGCAATATAGGGTATCAGGATTTCGGCCTTTTTTATCCTCTGCGCTTAAATCATACCGTTGGTCTCACCCTGCTTCACACGCGCAACAATATGAACAGGTCTGTTGCCACCCCCGGAGGCGATATAAATGATTATATTGATCAGGGGACGGTATCTTATCAGGATTTGTGGGTTATAGGTAATTACAGTTACAGAGTACTGCCCTGGTTTATAGTCGGCGCGAACGCCAAGATGCGTACCCAGCTGCAGTTCGGTGAGACCGCGGTTTCAGGGGTTCCCGGTCTTGACGTCGGCGTTTATTTTAATCCGATTGATCATTACCGCCTTGGAGATTTGGGTATAAGCATCTCGCTTCTTGACGTTATGCCGACTCAGACCCCTTGGAACGCGTCGGATTTTGGTACCGCCATTACGAATGAAGCCGATCTTAGCAAATTGATTACTCAGTCGCGCGCCCGTTTCGGTATTCGTTACGCGGGGCTGAACGATAATCTTGTGACAAGTTTTGAGATGATTCTTGATAACGCCTTGAAGTTTATCCACGACAATGTAAACTGGCTCAAAAGCGATATAGAGCGGCTGAAAGATAATCCACCCACGGGTCTTACCAGCGCTTCGTTTTCCGCGCCGCCTATTGTTCCGCGCTGGGGATTTCACGCGAAGTATATGTTTATTCCGCAGATTTGGTTTAAGGGCGGATGGACAAACAATAATATTCCGTATCTTGGTTTCAACTATAATGTCTTATACCCGCTGCCTGAGATGATAAATACGTTTAATGTAGATTATCACTTCGGCTACAGCTTTGTTGAGCAGAGCGCCGGCGCGCTTAAAGATGAGCGCGGTATGGTTATGATGCTTAAGTTGTCGTGTGATGTGGGTAAGACGCGCGAGCAGAAAGAGTCAAGACGTCTCTATAATAAGCTTGTAGTTGCGCCTATGGATACTTATCAGGAAGCGATGCGCCTCTTTTACGCGGGCAGATACTGGGAAGCGGTGTTTGCTTACGGCAAACTTATGACAATGTTCCCTACCTTTTATCTTAACGATAAAGCCGCTTACTACATGGGAGAGTCCTACAGGCATCTTTACATGAATGAGACCGCGCGTGAAATATTCAGAGAAGCGCTTGATGAGTATACGACCTCCGATATGCGCGCTCACTATCTCTACGGGCTTATGAATGTTGACTACAGGGAAGAGCTTTACGATGAGGCGCTTAGAAACCACGCGTTTATAACTAACCTCTACCCTGACAGTGAAATTGTGGGCGAGGCTAATTATTTGGCCGGCCAGATAATGTTTCTGCGCGGCAATCATGATCAGGCGAGAGAGCTTTTGGAGAAGGTGAAGCCGTCGGACCCCTCTTATGTTTACGCGCAGTATACCCTCGCGATTGTAAATATTGAGACCGACAGGCAGCAGGCGGCAATTCAGGGTCTTCTTATAGTGATAAACGACACCGCTTCAAGAAGAAGCGACGCCATGATTCAGAACGCCGCGGCTTTAAAGCTTGGGCATCTCTACTTTGAAATGGGCGATAAGCTCAGAGAGGCTGTTGAGTCCTACGCTTTGGTGCCTGATAACGCGGCTCCTTACGGCGACGAGGCTCTTTTGGGCAGCTCATGGGCTTGGATTAAGGCCGGGCAGGCGCAGATGGCATTGCAGAGGGCTGAGAGGATAATTCAGCTCCATCCCGAATCGCCGCTTGTACCGGAAGCGCACCTGTTGAGGGGTTACGCGCTTATGCTTCTGAGGAGATTTCCTGAGGCGGTTATAGCGCTTGAGCGCTGTATGGCCTCAACGGAAAAAACTTATGTGACTAAGAATGACGTGAAAGTTGGTGCGGGTAAACTTGAGGAGGCTTCTACTGAGTTTGCTCCTTCGGCGGAGAGAATCAAGAGAAACGCCGCGAGAAAACCGACTCAGCGTACTATTGACGAGCGTCCGGAGCTTCACAGAGAGTACGGCAAGTTCGCGCAGGCTAATAATGAGTTTTTTGATCTTAAAGTTTTAGAAAAGTCTCACAACCGCTTTCACATGCAGAAAGAGCAGATCATGGACGACGCGACTTATGCGCTTGCGAGAGCGACAAGTCAAGTTCAGTCCAGAGGAACTTCTCAGCAGCTTGAAAGGTTAAGAGGCGAGCAGCAGCAGCTTGATGATGAGATCGAAAGACTGAGACGTCAGCTTGAAGAAGCCGGAGAATAGTAAAAATGTCAATACAAATTAAGGAGAGAAAGATGTCTAAGAGGACGGGTGCGTTCGCGGTTTTTGTGCGGTTTGTCTTTATCGTACTAATCGTTATGGTCTCTTCGGCTTCCGCTCAGAGAGGGCAGAAGAAGATTGAGGATATGACGCCTGAAGAGAAGCAGGCGCGCATGAATGAGTTGCTTAAGCAGAGAGAGAAGATGAGTCAGCAGAAGGCTGCTACCGTAGAGGCGAACCGTCCTACAGGTCAGAGTCTTACAGATATCATCACCCGTTATGAGAGGCTTCTTGAGCAGTGCGCCGTTAGAAAGAGCGAGCGCTGCGCGGATGTTATGTTTACTCTCGGCTCTCTTTACTATGACCAGGACAGAGACAACTTCGTTAAAGCGGTTGAAAATCACGACAACGCCATTAGACAGTGGGAACGCAGCGGAGGCCGCGGAAGTCCGCCGGTGTCGCCTATCCCTAATTATGACAAGGCGTTGCGTATGTATTGGCAGCTTACGCGTGAGTATCCGCAGTTTAATAAACTGCCGGAAGCGTTTACTCAGATGGCAAATATTTACCTTGTTGCCGGCGCGCTTGACACAACAAAAATGATATTGCAGCAGCTTGTTCAGCGTTTTCCGAGAAGCCCCCGCGTGTCGGGCGCTCATTTCCGTTTGGCCGACCTTGCCTTTATGGATCACAAGTTCAAAGAGGCCGCGGATCACCTTGAAAAGGTTAAGCAGAATGAGATCGACCCGATCTCCTGGGAGATGTCTCAGTACCGCCGCGCTGAGTGCGCGTACAACATGGGCGACTTTGATAAGGCTGTGGAGCTTTTTCATAACTATGTTGTTAATTGCGACGCCGGCAGATATCCGAGAAGAGAGTTCCGCGAGATGGCGCTTGAGTACATGGCTATCGCGTTCTCCGATATGCAGGACGGTGCAGAGGAGGCTGTCAAGTTTTTCAGAAAGCATCCTAACAAGCCTTACGAAGCGCAGGTTATTTATACTGTTGGTATGAAGAACCGCAACCACGGTCAGTGGGATCAGGCTATAAGCGCGCTTACGGTTGCTCTTAACAAGTTCCCCATGTATAAGGAAGCGCCGATGGCCCGCCAAGCGCTTATCGAATGCTTTGTTGTTAAAAAAGAGCACAAGAGAGCTAACGATGAGAGAGAGCGTCTTGTTGACGACTACGGCCCGGGCAGCAAGTGGTATCAGGCTAACTCAAATGAGCGCGTAGTTATTGAGAAGTCAAGAAATGAAGTCCGCCGCGCTCTTGGCGCTATCGCTATATATTACCATGCTGAGGCGCAGAGAACACGCGACCGCTCCATGTATGAGAGGGCGATGAAGCGCTATCAGGAGTTTTTTCAGAAGTTTCCTGACGACAAGTGGAGAATTTACGAGTATCGTTATAATATAGCTGAAATTTACAGCTCTCTTGGCGACTGTGAAAAAGCGGCTGAAAACTATAACTTTGTTGCGATGGAAGATCTCTCCAAGTATCCCCCTTTTGTGCCTGATGTAGACACTTTGGGTATGGATCCCGAACAGCTTGAGAAGCTCAAGGCTACAAAGGGTGATAAGTCGAGCCCTGTCGCGATCTCTCAGGAGGACGCGGGTTATAACGTTATAGTAGCTCTTGACAACTGCCGCAAGAAAGAGATGGCTAAAGAGAGTCTTGACGACGAGAAAGCTTACGCTCTCCCGTCCACAAGAAAACTTATTGACTACTGTCTCCAGTTTCAGAGACGCTTTCCAAAGAGTTCAAACGCTCCCGAAGTGCTTTACTTGGCGGGTAATATCCATTATGGAGCCAAGCAGTGGGGCCCGGCGATTACTACATTCAAGCAGATCATGGATGAGTACAAAGATGCTAAAATCGCTCCCAACGCGATGAGGCTTCTCGCGAACAGCTACTCGTTTAACGGTCAGTTTGATCTTGCCATGAGCACCTATAAGGCGCTTTTGGCTAAGACGCCGCCTAATTCCAATGAGTTCGCGGAGATTGTTGACCTTGCCGCTGGCGCCATGTACCGTCACGCGGAAAACTTTAAGAGAAGCGGTAATCTTGAAGCCGCGGCTACCGCGTTTAAGGCGATCGCTAATGAGTTCCCCAACAGTCAGGTGGCCGACCGCGGATGGTTTGAGGCCGGTGTATGCTATGAAGAGATGAAAAATTATGACCGCGCCGCGGAGACATTTTTGGAATTGACGGAAAAATTTCCAAGATCCACCATACGTGAAAATTCGTATATCCGCGCCGCCGGGAACTATAAGAAAACTGAGAAGTGGGACAGAGCGGCTCAGGTATACCTAACAGCCGCGAACAACATCCCCAAGGCTGAGTTTGCTATCCCCAGCTTGTCAAGCGCTTCCGAGTGTTATCAGAAACTTGGTCAGTACGATATGGCCGGAAAGATGTTTGAGCTCATTTTCGAGCGTTACAGAAATGATCCTCAGACGCCTCAGGCGCTCTATAACGCCGGTCTTATCTTTGAGAAAGGCAAGCACTACCATAACGCTATCAGCGTGTATGAGAGTTTAGCCAATAACTACCCTCAGAGCGAGTTCGCGGGTGAAGCTTTCTTCTCAATAGGTCTTTGCTGGGAGAAACTTGAAGAGTTCGCGAAAATGGCCAACTCGTTTACCGATTACGCTAAGAGATACACATCGGACAGATTTAAGCAGGTGCAGGCGCTTGTTAAGGCCGGTAACGCCTATTTCAATATGGGTAACATGCGCGACGCCGAGAAAGCCTACTTGGACGCTATAAAGATTTATGAGCAGTACTCCAAAACAAGCGATATTGACGTAGCCAATGTTGCTCAGGCTTATTTTATGCTGGGAGAGATCATTTACAAGAGATTCGATGATACCAAGCTCGCCGGCAGAAACGAGAGAGAAGTCGCTAATTCAATGAGACAGAAGACCGCAATTCTCACAGACGCCGGCAGACGCTACGCTGAGGCGGTCAGTTTGGGCGTTGAGGAGTGGACGCTTAGAGCCACCTATATGCTTGGTAAGGGTTTTTACGATTTGGAAGTCGCGTTTGCGAATCAGCCTCTGTTTGGAAATGAGATGCAGAAGCTGGCTACAAGAATGGGTATGCTCTCAACCCGCGAGAAGTTTTACGACGAGGCGATCCAGTCTTTCGGCAGAAACATAGGCTGGGCGAAAGAGTGGAACATTAAAGACGATTACATTGAGAAATCAATGCAGGCTATTATGGAGATGGCTTACCGCAAGGGAGCTATCGTTGAGGAGCTTGCCCGTCTGTTTAAGAGCGCTCCTGTTCCGCCGGGATTGTCTGAAGAGGAGTTGGAATATTATACCGATATGGTTGAGGAGAAATTCCTTGAGCTTCTCGACGCCGCTTTGCCGAAATATGAGGAAGCGATGATGCTTGCGAGAGACATCGGTATCGCGAGCAGCCCCTGGATTGATTCGATAAAGGCGCGTATTTTAGATATTAACCCCGCATCGGAAGCTGTAAATATTGTTATTGTGCAGTGGGTGCCTGAAGAGCGTGTTGACGAAGACGGTAATGTTATTCCATCCGGCCCAAGAGATCCGGAGCTTGACAGAAATATCCGCCGTATCGGCAACATCATGACTATGAATATCGGTGTTGACGAAAAAATCTCCCAGCTGCAGCGTATAAAAATGGAGGCCGACAGGAATATTTTGATGGAACAGGAACGAATTAACGAGCTCAGGAAGAGGGCCGGCAATTAAAAAAGATAAAAAATCAGATGATTTGCTTTCATTTACCGGACGCACACGTTATATTATTTAACGTGTCTCCATAGCCCCGGGCTGCATAGGGGGTTTATACGAAAGGAGCGCAGCTATAAAAAAATGGTTTTTTCTTACTAAAAAGATTGAAATATTTGAAACTTATTGTTACAATCTATCATAATATACTTTTTTGTTTAATTGAAAGGAGTCCCTAAATGCAGTTGTACAAGTTTGTTCTCGATGGTTTTCTTACCAGTGGTAGTTGGGTTATGTGGATGATCACTTTCCTTCTGTTTGCCGGAATGGGTCTTGTAATTGAGAGATCATGGTATCTCTTCATGAAATGCGGTACAGGAAGCGGCCCCTTTATGAACGGTATTTCTAAATACCTCAAGGCCGGTGAGTATGAGAAGGCTCTTAAGTATTCTTCAAGCCTTGCGACGCCTCTTTCAAAGAGCGTGACAGCTATTCTTCAGAGCCGCGGTAAGGGTTCGAAGGCAGTTCAGAAAGCTATTGACGAAGTGTTTCTTACAGAAGCGCCTAAAGTTTCACGCAACCTGTTTCTTATTCCTATTATTGCCAACCTTGCGACACTCGTTGGTCTTATGGGAACTATTTACGGTCTGATGCTTTGCTTTGACGCTGTTGCTAACGTACCTGCCGCTCAGAGAGCTCAGGCGCTCGCGTCCGGTATCTCTATGGCGATGTCATCAACGCTTTGGGGTCTTCTTACAGCTATTCCTTTGCTTCTTCTTCACTCTGTTCTTGAGGGCAAATCAAGCGGTCTGCTTCAGGAATTTGACGAGAAGTCAACAAAATTAGTGAACCTGATTGAAGCTTAATCAAAGATTTGAGAGGAATAACAAGTAATGGCTAAATTAAAATCAGAAGTTAAACCGGCGCCGGAGATTGACCTTAAGTGTTTTATGAACCTTATGGTTGTGCTTATTCCGATGCTGCTTATGTCTGCTGAATTTTCTAAAGTCGCTATTATTGACATTAAGCTTCCCGAACAGCGCGGTTCGCAGACCAAGAGCGCTGTAACTGAGCAGCCGCAGGAGGACAAGAGTGCCAAAATACTTTTGACCGCCATTATTACGGACTCGGTTGTAACTCTTGGCGCGAAGGGCGGTTTTATGCCCAGCCTTTTCTACAGGGAGTTTCATCGTTATGTGACTAGAGAAGATAATGCAGATTTTACCGTTGAGTATGAGCCCGGCAAACCGGCCTTGCACCCAAGAACAGGCAGAGAGCTGACGGTCTATGAGCGTCTTGAGATCTATCTGTACGCTACCGACGAGAACCGCAATATTATTAACAGTATGTACACCAAGTTCGGTGAAATGTTAACTAATGTTGATGGTAATCCGATGCAGAGTGTAAGTGTCGGTGATACTGTGTTTGCGCTGACCAATCCGCGCAGACGCATTATAGTGTCAAATCCGGCTGAGTTTGAGAGCAAGCCTCTGAGCGCCTATGATGAGCTCAAAAATCGTCTTATGAAGATTAAAGAGCGCTATCGCGACGCTGACGACGCCGATGATCTTATAATCGCCGCGGAAAATGAAGTGATCTTCGACAAAATCGTTCAGATCATGGATGCTGCCCGCGGTGCGGAGTTCCCCAACATCTCTATCGCGAAGTTGAGGGCTTAAACTATGGGAAGAGGAAGATTTAAAAAACCAATAGGCAGCACTTCTCTTAACCTTACGGCGATGATGGACGGTTTTACCATCATTCTCGTGTTTCTTATCACGTTGTTTTCGGCGGACGGTCAGCTTTTGACTAACGCTGAGAACTTGGTGCTCCCAAACTCCGAGTCCAAGATGAAACCGCAGGAGGTTAATTTACAGCTTGTGGTGACAAACGACATGATTCTTTTAGACAACGTGGCGATTGTGCCGACTGACGACGTCAGAAACATCCCTCAGGAAGAGGCTGACCCTATCATAACCAAGCTTGAGGAGCGTTTGAAAGCGTGTCTTGCTATGGAAGAGGAGATGGTGCGTATGGGCGCTTTGAACGCTGTGCAGGGGAGAATTATTGTTCAGGTTGACAAAAACATCGATTTTGACGTTGTTTTTAAGATTATGAACACCTGCGGTAAGGTTGGGTACAATAATATGAACTTTGCGGTTATGGAAAGGGAAGGTTAACGGTGAAGTATAAGATCCTTATAAAAAAGTGCGAGGATCCGCAAAGGGCTTCCCAAATTGCCGCTGAAGTTGCCCGCTACTCCGGCAGTCCCGCCGACGTGGTGTATAACGCCGTTATTGCTAAGGCTGTTTGCATCAAGAAGGAAGCGGACGAAGAGGAAGCGATGCGGCTTAGAGCGCAGTTCAGCGCTTGCGGCGCGGAAGTGGATCTCGTACCCTTAAATGATGGCGGAGCTGTGCCGCTTGCTGCCGTTAGCGCCCCGAGCGCTGCGGTTAGTGTTAGCGCTGCGGCCTCCGGCGGTAATAACAGTAAAAAATATGATGATGACGACGATGAAGACGAAGATCCGCCCGGCAGAATTCTCACAAACGAGGAGTACTCGGAGATGCTCAAAGGCCGCGCGGATATTTTTGTGATTGAGAAAGAGAATAAGCAGAGAAACATCCAGCTTATTATGTTTTTTCTCTCTATTGGATTCATCATTTTCATGGGTACCCGTACGGTTATTGAAATCGCGACCGACTTCTTTGAAAAACTTCCCGAGGAGCGTACCGCCCGGCTTGTAAAGGCTGATGAGGTACAGGCGACTCTCGATAAGAAAAAGGAAGAGGAGAAGAAGAAGGAAGAGGAGATTAAGACCGATAAGAAGAAGCTTACGCCTCAGAAGAGTCAGGGCGCCGGCGGTATGACCGGCGGCGGCGGCGACCCGAGAGCTCGTGTTACACACATGGGTGTTCTTGGTATTGTGTCCGGTCAGATCAAGGGTAAGAGCGTTGCTTCGGCGGATATCTTCGGTAAAGGCGGCTTTGCCACCGATATTGACGCTATTCTTTCCGGCGTCGGCGGTCTTAAGTCGGGCGGTGACGGCGGAGTTGGACGTAAGGGTGTAGCCGGTATCGGTTACGGTTCAGGTTACGGTTCAGGCTTCGGCGGCAGCGGCGGCGGTATCGACGACCTTATCGGCGGCCTTATGGGCGGCGGCGGCGGCGGTCTTGACCTTAAAAAGCGCGGTGAACTTAAAGTCTCTTCACCGGACTTTTTGAAAGGCGGACAGCTTACCGGCGGAAGAAGCCGCGCGAGTATT
>WRCH01000043.1 GCA_009784115.1 Chitinispirillia bacterium | reverse complement strand
CGCTGGTACGGTTACGCGCACGCAACCCCAGGGCTGAAGCCCTGGGTTACAATCTAAGCTCCCCTAAAGGGGCGCTGGAAACGGAGAAACATGTAGAAAAATCCTTAAGTTGACTGCATTGCGCTTGTTGTAACATGCGGTCTATGACCGTAGGAACTCCAAGATTGCGTACCCCACCGTCAGGTTTAGGTATTTCTACACGCCTGACAGGTTTGGGTTTATACCAGCCGCCTCTGATACTGGAGAGCAGTTCGTCACGATGCTCCTTTAGATATGGAAGCATATCCTCAACACGCATACCGTCTATACCGCACGCGCCGCAATTTTGTTTTACTCGTTTGTATGCCCGATTCAAGTTATCCCTGTCAAGCATTCGCTCAAGTAAATCGCTGTTCACGATGGACACCCTTGCTATTAGCTAACACTTCCTACTACCAAGCGTGTAGTGGACTTGCACCACCAAGTTATTGAACATGCCGAGCGCACAACAAAAAAAGGGCCGTCTCATTTAGAGACGGCCCTTTTGATCTACCCAAAAAAAATCAATTATTTACGTTTCTTCTTAGCCTTAGCCTTGACCTTTTTGACAGGAGCCGGCTTAGTGCCGACTAACTTGGTTCTGCCCCGCGGTCTTGTCTTGCCATTGGAAGCGTGAATAATGTTGTAAGTACGGGAGACAGAGAGCTTGTACTCTTTGGCTATCGCGGTTCCCGACTTGCCTGCTTCATAAGCCTTAACGATTGCGGCATCCCTCTGCGGATTATTAGCGCGTGAGGATTCGATACCGTATTTTTTACGAATGTGGTGAACGGCCTGACGAGTGATGCCGAACTCTTCACCAATAGCAGCATCGGTTCTGTGTTTTTTCTGCAACTTGACAAATTGCGCTTTTGTGACTCTTGGCATGTTTACTCCTTTCACAAAAGAGTTTGGTTAAAGAGTTTTGATTTTAATACTTCAACTCCGTTTATTAATATGAATATACATTTACGTTTAATAAAATGCAAGTAAAATTTATGAAATAGACAAACGGAAAGGAAAAATGTTTCTTAAAATCCAAATGCCTGTTATCAATATTAAAACCGGCAGAGCGGATTTCGGAGAAGATAAAAAAGAAGAAATATACCTGCCAGAGCGTGCGCGCAGCGTGTAGATCACGCATAAATAAACAAACAGCGGTATAACAAATAAACATAAAAAGGGATTATAAAGAAACGCGTCCCATAAGTCAAATTTTGCCATAGCTTCAAGCGACCGCGCAGTCCCGCATCCCGGACAGTAGATTTTTGTAAGTTTAGTAAAGACGCAAACCGGGTAAAATTCTTTAACCCATAAAGGCGCCAGCCTGAGAAACAATATAATTGAAAAAAACGCGGCAGGCAGCGATACTGCTTTTATCAGCTCTTTTTTACGCTGATTATAAGTAAGGAGATCGTCCATCAGATTGATCTAAGAGTGCTTCTGAATAAATTGATATAAAAAAATCCAAAGAATTTGAGTCATTAATCCTACCCCAATAGATATATTGCCCCAAAGATTAGCTTTTTTGCTCGCTTCCAAAGCGGCTTCGCGGTTATTTGCCTTTAAACTCGGTCCAACTTTCGCGGCAAACACAATAGCGGCTATTCCAATAGGAAGACAGCAGCAAATGGTAGAAATAATCGCTTTTACTATATGAGATTCGATTTTTACGGCGCCTTGATTCGCGGATGATTCCGGGACGGGACTCATCTTAAATCCAACAGATACGTTTGCCTCCGGCAAAACAGCTCCGCAATTAGGACAGTGATTAACACTATCGGGATGATTCATCCCGCAATTTGAACAATATTTCATTTTCAGCCAATTCTATTTTTTACAATGAAGCGGCAATGTTATTTTAAGTGTCGTACCTTTGCCTAAAGTACTCTCCACACCGATATGTCCGTGGAGATTTTTAACACAGTAAAGAACGCTTGTAAGGCCAAGACCTATTCCGCTGCCGCTGTCTTTAGTTGTAAAGAGCGGTTCAAATAACTTTTTTACCGTCTCTTCACTCATGCCAACTCCCGTATCGCTCACCTCAATCCGTATAAAACCGCACCCGCTGTTTTTTGCGTCCGCACCCGCGCACTCATCAACATTATGTGTTTTAAAGGTAAGCTTGCCCCCCTCAGGCATAGCGTTGCGGGCGTTAAGCCCGATATTGAGAAAGGCGTTTTGAAGCGCCGACTCATCACCCATTACAGAAAATTTCTGCGCCTCAAACTCCAAAGATATATCAAGAAATTTACAGTTAGGACGAAGCAGCAGTTCCGCGTCTCTCAATGTTTTGTGGATATCAACCGCCGCAAGCTCCTCTTTCTCTTTTTTGACAAATGAGGTAAGACGGCGTGTAAGAGACTGCCCCATAGTGGTAATCTCTGTAATTTTATCTATATACTTTGAAACAGCGTCGTTATCCGCAGCTTTTTTCTGAAGCAAATAAGTGTAGCCTGTAAGCGCGCTGAGTACGTTATTGAAATCATGAGCGATGCCGCTTGCTAAAAGACCCACAAGCTCCATCTTCTGAGCTAATACGACCTGCTTTCTCAGCTCCTCACGCTCAAGTTCCATCCTCTTTCTCTCTGTAATATCGCGGCAGATCACAAATATCTGCGGATCCCCCTCTAAGGTGACAACAACCGCGTTTAGCTCAAAAATCACCGCTTTATCGTCACGGCCCGCAAGGCGCAGTTCATAGACCGCGCTGTTTTCTTTCGGCAGTTTGGCCATATTTTGCGAAAACAGATCGGCGTCTTCTTTGACGACAAGTTCTTGCATTGTCATCTCTAAAAGTTCTTCGCGGCTTAAACCGGTAAACTTAAACGCCTGCTCGTTGCAGTCTGTAATTTTACCTTTACCGTCATGGATGAAAATTATATCACCCGCGAAATTGAAGAGCGTTTTAAACTGCGCGGTACTTGCGAGAAGTTCATCGGTGCGTTTAATCACCTCCTCTTCAAGATACTCACGGTAGCGCTGATTTTCATCAAGAAGCAGGCGCCTCTCAACAGCTCTCGCGATCGCCATTTCAATCACATTATAATCGTTGACAGGTTTTAAGATATAATCCCAAGCGCCAAGTTTTAAGCTCTGTACCACGTCGTCAATTGAATTTGTTCCTGAAAAAACGATAATCGGAGTTTGCGGGGAGTAATTTTGAAAAAACGCCAATACTTCGAATCCATCCATCTCAGGCATTCTGATATCTGTCAATACAACATCAGGCTCATGCTGTCCGAACAGCTCTATCCCCTCGCGGCCGTTTTCCGCCGCAAATACGGAAAAACCGCTGAGCTCAAGAAAATCGCATGTACATAAACGCAGAAACTCCTCATCCTCTATTACGAGAACTTTTATCTGCTTTTTATCATTGTCTACTGTAAGATGCACTTGAAACCTGCCTTGAAATATTAAGTATTTGATATATACTGAATAACAGCATAAATTGGCACTGTGCCGCTAAGCAGCCTCACGGTCCTGCGTGCAGCGCAGTGCCAATTTATGCCGTACACCAGTATAGAGTATAAATATAATTAATGCAGAGCATAGAGAGGAATGTGTTCGGCAATCAACTTGGAATCCGTTTCTATTTTGAATTTTCGCAGATGAGATTCATTTCTCAAAATTCCACATGCTTTATAAAGCCATATCGCTTAAATGACTCTGTTTGAGCGATAGAGATAACGGGTCAAAAATTGCTTACGCTTTTTATATGCACTTCGCTGCGCCCAATATTATTTTAATTCACTCACAGCGGTACCTCTCTGTTTTACATCTCTCTTCTCAGCAGTAATTAACCGCCTTTTTAAGGCAAGCTCTCGGCAGTACATTTATGTTTAAACCTGCGCAAAGCACAAGGGAGCTTTGATTTATGAAGACGTCTAAGATTTTGTTAGTTGATGATGAAGATGCAACAATTTTTGGTTTTTCCCGTTATTTGACCAAAGCCGGCCATACCATAGATAGCTGTAAATGTCTCAAAGACGCAAAGGAAAAAACCGCGTCGGAGCATTTTGACGCGATTCTTCTTGATTTGAAACTTCCCGACGGCAACGCTATGGACTGGATCGCGGAGCTCAGGAGCGCTCATGAGAACACGGCTCTAATCGTTATAACCGGAGTAAGCGATATCCCCACCGCCGTTAAAGCGATAAAACTCGGCGCGCATCATTTTTTAACTAAACCGGTTAATATGGATGAGCTTGGCATAACTCTCTCTAAAAGCATTGAACTTGAGGAGCTGCGCAAAAAAGAATCGATCCACCAAAGGCTTGCGCTCCAAAAAGGAGAGCCGCATTTTGGCACAAGTCCCATAATCCAAAAAGTGATTCAATACGCAAACGTAGCCGCAATGAACCACACGGTAGTGCTCCTCCACGGCGAAACCGGAACCGGCAAGGGGGTGCTTGCGCGATGGATTCACGATCACAGCTCCCGTAAATCAGATGCGTTTGTGGAGGTAAACTGCTCAAGCCTCAAGGGTGAACTCTTGCGCAGCGAGCTCTTTGGACACGCCAAAGGCTCATTTACATCCGCAATAAAAGACCGCGCGGGTCTTATTGAAGTGGCCGACGGGGGTACCCTGTTTTTGGATGAAATCGGTGATATGGATATTGAGGTTCAAACTCAGCTGTTAAAAACTATAGAGGAAAAATCATACCGCCGTATTGGAGAAAACAAGCTGCGGACAAGCGATTTTCGGCTTATATGCGCAACAAACCGTAACTTGACGGAGGCGTCAAACAACGGCTCTTTCCGCAAAGACCTCTATTACCGCATCTGTATATTTCCAATAAGTCTGCCGCCGCTGCGTGAGCGAAAAGATGATCTTATCGGTCTGTTAAAGCACACGCTCCACGGTTTCGGCTATGCTCATTTTCCTCTTAGCGAAGAGGTTGTGCATACGCTTGTGCATTACTTTTGGCCCGGCAACATCCGCGAACTGCGCAATATGATTGAAAGAGCGCTTTTGCTCGCTCAGGGCGAACCGCTTTTAAGAGAGCATTTTCCCGGGCTTGAAAAAAGTACTGCGTGTGCGCATATAAAAGACGACAGCATGGACTGCGAAGTGCCCGATGTTTGGAATATTGATGAAATTGAGAAGCGCCACATTGTAAGAGCGCTCAAACATTTTGGCGGTGATAAGTATGAAACAAGCAGCGCGCTTGGAATTTCACTCTCATCGCTTTATCGTAAACTTGACAAAATGCAGCAGACGGCTCCGGCGTAAGAGCGGGGTCTTAGTTAAGTCCCGCAAAAAACACCGCCGTGCCGCGGTTTCTCCGCGGTACGTGCGTGCTTTGAATCTCCCCACTCATTCAAAGCAACCTGTCTGCCCAAAGAGCGTATCCGCAAATCAAGTCCTTTTCTTAATTCTTCCGAGCTTTCATCCAAACACGGTTTTCCTTCGTATAGCAGATAATCCCGCCTGACGTTTACAGGCGTGACTTGCGGCATCATAACATTAGCTCCGTAACGTAAACCCATTTCGCGTCCGTCATCCCTTATCGCTTGAAGAGCGGTTGTGGAGGCGATATTCACATCTTTTAGGACGAGACGGCATACGGCAATCATCAAGAGTGAAGTCTGAAAGATTTTATCTTTGTTGATGTTGAAATATTCGGTATGGATACTCATCGGCGTGTCCTTATGCGGTATGTAAGGCCCCATGCCGATCATGTCTACATCAAGTTCTTTAAACCGTAATATATCATCGGCCAAATTTTCAGCTGATTGTCCGGGAAGACCGATCATGACCCCTGTTCCTGCTTGAAAACTTGCCTGCTTCAAATTTTTGATTGCGGTGATCCTGCGTTCAAGATTTTGGGTTGACGAGTGAATTGAATCAAACAGTTTTGGGGAGGATGTTTCAATACGTAAAAGATAGCGGTGGGCGCCCGCTTTAAAAAAACGCTCATAAGTTTGCAGTGATTGCTCGCCGATGCTCAAAGTAATCCCAACGCCTTGAGGGAGACTTTGCGAAACAGTTGCGCTTTTAATCTGCCTGATAACATCTTCCGCAAAATCAACAAACGCGGGATCACTGCGCTCACCCGATTGAAGAACTACAGAGCCGTACCCGCTGTCTGCGCACCACTTTGCCGCGGATACGATCTCTTCCTTAGAGAGCGTAAATCGTTTTACGGTATGATTACTTTTTCTGATTCCGCAGTAATGGCAATCACAAACGCAAGTGTTTGAAAATTCGATAAGTCCGCGATAGAAAACTTTGAGGCCGCATTTGTCGAGTAGTATTTGTTCTGCTTTATTGCGGATGAGTTCTATATCGGTGGGATTATCAGCGCCAAGAAGCGCGATAATATCATCCCGTGTGAAATTGTCTTTCTGTAATATATTTTTGATACTCATATAAATTCTTTCAATAAACCCCGCGTTAAAACGCGGGGCCGGATAGACACGCCGAGGACAGCGTGAGCGTCTCTTCAAGACGCGGAAACATCAGACTAAAAATAAAGATCTCTCTCCCCTGCCGCGGTACGGTTATAATAATCAATAAAATGATCATAGACCTTAGGCACTTTTATTTTAACTTCGTCAATCTCATTTTTGATGATTGTTTCACCAAGCGCTTTAGTCTCGGCGCTTGCGAAATCATCAAGCCACTCTCTGAAAGTGATAACAGCGTTGAGTTTGCAGAGTTTCCCCTCCGCTCCGGTGCGCAGAGAATCCATAATACACTCCCCCGTCCTGCCGCAGCGATATCCCGCTGTGCAAAATGAGGTGATATTTCCCATGAGCGCAAGCTCTTTTACCACATCGTCAAGACTTCTTGTATCACCAAGAATAAACTGCTGACGGGTTGCGTCCTGCATATCACCCTTTGTCCTGTTGTATGCGCCAAGACCGATTTTGCTTGCCGCGTCTGTCTGCGTGATTCCAAGATGGATAAGGCTCTTTCGCATCTGCGCGTTTTCGCGCGCTGTTAAAATCATACCCGCGTAAGGAACGGCAAGACGGATTACAGTAATTGCTTTACGGAAATCGTCATTACTTACGATGTTATTACTCTCATTAATAAAAGGGGTATTTTCCGCCGGTTCTAACCGCGGGAATGATATTGTATGAGGCCCAATCCCAAACCGGCTTTCAAGCTCTACCGCGTGATGAAGCAGTCCCATCACTTCAAACTTCCAATCACCAAGACCAAAAAGCGCGCCTATGCCGACATCGTCAACTCCTGCGTCAATAGCGCGGTGCATACAGTATAGTCTCCAAAGGTAATTGCCTTTCAATGTGTTTGCGGGATGGACGCTGCTGTAAGTTTTTTTATGATACGTCTCTTGAAATACCTGATACGTTCCAATTCCAACCTTATCCAAAACCTTCAGATCTTCAATACTGAGAGGGGAAGCGTTTACATTTACCCGCCTTATGCAGGCGTAGTTTTCACTCTCCTTGATTTTCGCCTTTACACTGTAGACCGCCTCGATTGTTGAAGCCATATAATCAATGTCTGACTTAGGATGTTCACCGTAGACTACTACAAGACGCTTATGTCCGATTTGTCCTGCAAGTACTTCAACTTCGCTTCGCGCTTCGTCAAGCGTAAGAACCCCTCTTGAAACGGAACCGTTTTCACTTCGTAAACCGCAGTAACTGCAATTGTTGACACATGTTGTGCTGAGATAAAGCGGAGCAAAGGTCACTATGCGGTTATCATAAACAGTTTTCTTGATTGTGCCGGCAGCGGCTTCCATTTCATCCCAAAGCCCGGGGTCTTTTACATTGAGCAGTACGGCGGTATCTTCCGGCGAAAGCGTTTGGATAGCGAGTGATTTCGCGATAATCTCTCTGACTTTTACCTTATCGGTTGATAAAGCAAGCGTATTATCATTGTGAAGTTTCTCTTCTATAGCGTCATCGGGTATAAAATCTTTACCGTCCGCACCCAAATATTTCTCTATTTGGTCAACACGTATTTTTTCTTTAAACCAGCTGCTGTTCTCAGTTGTCACTTTTGTCATCCCCATTTATTTATAGTTATTATTTTTAAAAGGCTCAATCACCCGATTAAGAACTCCTTTAAAACATGATATCGCAAGTCCATAATTAGTAATCGGCACATTTTTTTCCACTGCCTTAATACTGCGTCCAAGCATCTCACGCCTTGTAAGCGTACACGCTCCGCAGTGAATAATGAGAGCGTATTGTTCCAAATTCTCAGGATAATCTCTGCCGCAGCATGTATCAATTTGTAAATCAATACCCGTATACTCTTTGAGCCACCGCGGTATCTTCACCCGCCCGATATCATCTTCCGCCGCATGATGCGTGCAGGCTTCGGCGATCAATACTTTATCACCGGCTTTAAGTTTACTTATGGATAAAGCTCCGCGGGCCGCTTCCTCCAAATCGCCTTTTAGCCGGGCGAAAAGAACTGAAAATGTTGTACACGGTACATCAACAGGCGTCTGTTCGGCAACATTTTGAACTACCTGAGAATCACAAATAACAATATCTGGTTTTCCATTAAGCATGGACAGCGCACTGCTGTACTGTGATTCCTTGACAACTACAACTGTTGAATCACCATCAAGAATATCCCGTATGGTCTGCACCTGCGGCATTATAAGCCGTCCCTTTGGAGCCCCGGCGTCAACAGGCACTACAAGGACGGCGAGTCCGTTTTTCGGAATCAGATCGTTTACTATTGCCTGCGGTGATAAAAATTCTTCGGGAACGCAAGCCGTTAATAATTCTCTGAATGCGCTTATCACTGTTTCACCTGATGAACTCACCGTACAGGAACAGCTCATCACGTTTGGAGTAATGCTCAAAAGCTCGTCACGAAAATTATCCGACAGCGGATGTACATCACTCTTATTAACGATTACGATCAACGATGCTTTTTTTGACTCAGCTTTTTCACGAATACTCTCTTCGTACTCACCCCATATTTCATTCTCGGTGATGACTACAAAAACATCAGCCCTGTCAAACAGCGCCGACGTCCGCTGTATACGATCGGAGGATAATTGCGATTTGTCATCTATACCCGCGGTGTCAAGAAACACAACCGGCCCCGCGGGTCTAAACTCCATCACCTTTTCAACAACGTCTGTAGTGGTACCGGGCAGCGGTGATACGATAGAGACGTCCTGCGAAGTTATCGTATTGAGAAAACTTGACTTGCCGACATTTGTGCGGCCAAATATTCCTATTTGTAATCTCAGCGATTTTGGAATAGATTGATTCATTTGAGAGATTCCTTACAAAGCGCAGACTCTACGGATATAATAATATAAATTACGGTAATGTGCGATTTCTATTGACCCGCATTGTCTTTAGGGATTTTATCAGTTATAACTGATGAACTATAGCTTTAAACTTTGAGGTTGGAAAATACTATTTTATCAGCATGAACTGTATAGTCGTCTGCGGACCCACCGTATCAGGGAAAACAAAACTTGCCGTGCAAATTGCCGATTTCTTGAACGGCGAGATCCTCTCCGCCGACTCGCGTCAGGTTTATCGGGGGATGGATATCGGCACCGGCAAAGATCTGCACGAGTATGTCAATAAGGATGGTAAAAGCATCCCGTATCATCTTATTGACATTGCTGACCCGTCACAGATCTATACGCTTTATGATTATCAGCAAGATTTTTACAGAGCGTTTGAAGACATCACAAGCCGCGGATGTCTGCCCGTAATTGCCGGCGGTACCGGTCTATACATCGAGGCGGTTTTAAAGGGGTACCGTATAGCCCCTGTCCCCGAAGATGCAGTGTTTAGAAAATCGCTTATGGCCGAACCATACGATAAGTTATTGCGAATGCTTGAGGATGAAAATCCCAAATTACTCGCGAAAACCGATATCAGCACAAAAAAGCGAATCGTGCGCGCGCTTGAGATATCCCGCGCGGGTTGTGACGTTTGTCTTGACGACGACGCGGACAGAGGAATCGCACAAAATTTTCCGCAGATCAACCCGCTTATTCTTTATTTAGTGCGGGATCGCGCTATCCTCAGAGAACGGATAGAAAAACGGTTATATGAGCGTCTTGAAAATGGTATGATTGATGAGACTGCACGGCTGCTCGAATCGGGAATTTCCATTGACCGGTTAAATCTATTTGGGATGGAGTACAAGCACGCCGCCCGATATTTGACAAAAGAGGTTAGCTATCAAGAGATGGTATCGGAATTATTACAGGATATTTATCACCTTGCAAAGCGTCAAGACACTTGGTTCAGAGGGATGGAGCGGCGGGGGATGAAGGTCGCGCGGATACAAACGGCGGATTTTGAGGAGGCGAAGAGGGTTTTGTCAAACATTGACCTCACTTAAAAAAGTAAGCCGCTGTAAAACCGCATCTTTAAGTTACAACACCTCCCCTACGCATGAATTATCTTATATATTACTTCGGCAGTTAAACCCGGTACAGCGGCCTCACGATGGTTCGTGCAGTCGATGTGCCGGGAGTTGCGGCCTTTAATTGCCGCCTTAACAGTTATAGAATTTCAATATTTAAACATAAAACACAAACCAAAAGAGGCGGATGAAAATGGGTAACTCCCAAGTAACTTCCATCATTTTAGCAGGCGGACAGGGTACGCGTCTTCGCCCCCTAACCGAAGCACGTTCAAAACCGGCTGTACCTATCGGCGGAAAATTCCGGCTTATAGACATTCCTATTTCAAACTGTCTGCATCATGATATCCGTCATATATGCGTGCTCACCCAGTTTGCTTCGGAGTCTTTGCACAGGCACATCTTTCAGACCTACCGGTTAGACAACTTTTCCAAAGGCTTTGTCTCCGTACTAGCCGCTTCTCAAACCCTTGACGGCAAAGAGAACAGCAAGGGCGGCGACAAAGAGGAGTGGTATGAGGGAACCGCCGACGCGGTGCGCAAAAACCTGAGCAACTTTAAGCAAGCCGGCGACATCGTGATGCTGCTATCCGGCGATCATCTTTACAGGATGGATTTCACGAAATTCATCAATTTCCACATTGACAATAAGGCGGATATCACTCTGAGCGTTGTGCCTGTACCCCGCTCTCAGGTTAATGAGCTTGGCGTTTTAAAGATGGATTCCAGCTACAAGGTAAAGAATTTTGTCGAAAAACCCACAGATGAAAAGGTCATTACCGATTTTGAGATCCCGGCAAGTCTAAGGGAAAAATGTGATGGTGAAGAGAAAACTCACGTAGGCTCAATGGGTATCTATCTCTTCAACAAAAAAGTGCTGTTTGACATTCTCGACAAATATGATTACAACGACTTTGGCAAACAGATCATTCCCGCGGCAATAGACAGCTATAACGTATACGCTTATCCTTTTACCGGCTACTGGGAAGATATCGGAACGATAAAGGCGTTTTTTGACGCGCACATATCGCTTACGTCAACTAATCCGCCGTTTAATTTTTACGATGAGGAGAACCCGATCTTCACTCACGCCCGCTTTCTGCCGGCAGCGAGATTCAGCGGTTCAAATATCGACACTTCTATTATCTGTGAAGGATCTATGATTGATAAAGCGGTGATTTCTGAGAGCGTTATAGGCGTGCGTTCGTTTATAAGAAGCGGCTCCAAACTCGCGAGAGTCATCTTTATGGGCGCCGACTACTTCGAGCCGGACACCGCAAAAGGTCCGAATCTTGGAATAGGCAAAAACTGCAATATCAAAAACTCGATTCTTGACAAAGACGTTAGAATTGGTGATGATGTTCAACTCATTAACGTAAAAAATATTCAAGACGGCGAGCAGGATGGAATTACAATCCGTGACGGTATTATAGTAGTACCAAAGGGAATGACTGTTCCGTCCGGATACATATTGTAAAATCCCGCCCACCCAATTTACCGGTGTTTAGCCCCCTTGAGGGGGTTGCGGGGTGATAATGCGGCGGGGCGTTACGGGGTGTCCCCGTACGGGGGCGGCGGAAGGCAAAAAATTAGACCTCTTTGTGTCTGATTTTTTGTTTGAAGACAGGGGGGCTTTCCCCCTTTTATAAGCATTTGACTTTTGATTTTGACTTTGACTATTTTTATTATCACAATGCTTCTTGAATTTCTTTATCAACACACCGGGACCTACTTATTCAACAGCCGTCTTTTCAGCACGAGTGTGGCGGCTGTTATATCCTTTTTGCTTGCTATTGGATTTTTTCCCGCATACATAAAATTCTTACGCAAGTTTCAGTTCTCCTCAGAGCTTGAAAAAGATAACGCGGGGCCGGTAATGCCTGCGGGGATACTTTTTTTAATTATTGTAATCATCTCCGCGCTTATTTCGGTTCGGATCAACTCTTATGTTATAAGCGCGCTTGTTATATACTGTTTTTTTAGTATCATCGGCGCGGCAGACGATATCGCTAAGGTTATAAACCGCGGCAAAGTCGCGCGCGGTGAGATGACAAAGCAAGACTATCAATACAAAGCGGACGGCATCTCCTCATCACTGCGCCTTACGCTTTACATCGGTATCTCTCTTGCCGTGGCGATGTTTGCATACAAGTATATTCCCAAAATAAACGGCGATATCGTTCTGCCATTTATGAGTATAGACAAAGGGTATCCGTCGATGCCGATTTGGCTTTTTATCCCTTTTATGACAATGACAATTGCGATACTCGCCAACGGAGTCAACTTTACAGATGGTTTTGATACGCTTGCGGCGGTGCCGTCAATCTGCTGTCTGCTGTTTTTGGGGATAATCTCTTTTGTGTCAAGCAACAGCATTTGGAGCAGCTATCTATTGATACCATATATCCCCGGATTAGAGGAAATTTTGCCATTAATTGGAGCTGTGATAGGAACGCTTCTCGCATATCTATGGTTTAATTCGCCGCCGTCTACAATTATAATGGGCGACAGCGGTTCTGTAGGTCTTGGCGGGCTTATTGGGATACTGTTTATTTTTTCAAAATCCGGCCTGTTTCTCCCTATTGTCGCTTTTATATTTTTGCTCGAATTTGTCTCTGTATTTACGCAGATGGGCTGGTTCAAAATCACCAAGCTGATCACCGGTGAAGGCAAAAGACTTTTTCTAATGGCGCCGATTCATCATCATTTTCAGATCCTCATGCGCAGGAGCGGACTTTACGGCGGTGAGTTTCAGATTAAATCTAAAATAGCGTGGCGCTTTCACATCTTGTCGGTTGTACTTCTCATTGTCGGTTTAGTTTCTTTTTTGAAAATCCGGTAAATACTAAAATCTGACCCATTTATCCCGTTGACATTTATGCGCGCGGGCTGTATATTTTACTTAATAATATATTCTCATATTTCTCGTTTCCCGGTAGATAAAAATGCTTAATCCTTTGGCCGAAGAGCTTAACAGGACTATTTCGGATACTAATCCTCACGTGTTTGAGATGCTTTCCGAGAAAGGGAAGCGAATCTATTTCCCCACTAAAGGTATTTTGGCGCAAACTGCCGAGGCTAACGGGAAAGCGATAAATGCTACTATCGGCATTGCGCTTGACGACAACGGTTCTACCATGATATTATCATCTGTTGATGAACATGTTGTTCTTAAAGGTAAAGATGTGTTTTCTTACGCGCCTAACTACGGCAAGCCGGAGCTACGGAACGTTTGGAAGAAGATGCTTCTTAAAAAAAATCCAACGCTTAAAGACGCACCGATAAGTATTCCCGTAGTAACTACCGCTCTTACGCATGGACTCAGCGCCGCCGGGTATCTTTTTATTGGTGACGGCGATACCATTATAACCCCCGATTTTTATTGGGAGAATTACAGTCTCGTTTTCGATTACGCTTACGGATCAAAACTGCGCACCTTTCAGATGTTTAATGAAAACCGCGGATTTAATACGGATGAATTGCGCAGATATTTGCTTGACGGCCCTGCGGGTAAAAAAATAGTAGTCCTTAACTTCCCCAATAATCCCACAGGTTATACACTTACTAATGAAGAAGCGCTCATTACAAAAGATATAATTATAGAATCTGCCGATAAAGGTAACTCTGTAATTGTATTTGTGGATGATGCTTACTTTGGGCTTGTTTTTGAAGAGGGTGTTTTTAAGGAATCGATGTTCTCTCTTTTGGCAAGCGCTCATGAGCGGGTATTGGCTATAAAATTTGACGGTGCGACAAAAGAGGATTACGTTTGGGGGCTCAGAGTAGGTTTTGTGACTTTTGGCTGTGCGAAAAACAGTCCGGGTTTTTACAGCGCGCTTGAGTCAAAACTTGGCGGAAGCATAAGGGGAAGTGTTTCGAGCGCTTCAAATTTAGGACAGTCAGTTCTTTTGGCCGCTTATGGATCAACAACATATGAAAACGAAAAGGCAGAGAAATTCGCTGTCTTGCAGCAAAGATATGAAAAAATAAAAGAGATTCTTAATAATCATCCCGAATATTTACAGACCTTGCGTCCATTACCTTTTAATTCCGGCTATTTTATGTGTCTTGAAGTCAAAAACGGCAAAGCTGAAGAGATAAGAAGGCTCCTGCTTGACAAATATAACACAGGTGTAATCGCGCAGGGTAATTTACTGCGGGTAGCGTTTTCATCTACCCCTATTAATCTTATTGAAAAACTCTTTGATAATATTTATAACGCATCAACAGAAATTGACTAATTTTTTCGATACTTATCATTTCAATCCCAATTTAAAATTAAAAAGCGCGGCGTCTTCAATTTTTATATTTGATTTAAAAGATGAGATAAGCCTGTCCGAAAATTTTTGATCAGGCTCATGAAAATTCAGATCAATTAAAAAATTCTCTATACCGCAGCTTACAAGTTTTTCCCGTTTTGCAAAGAGGCATACAGGCGTTTGGGGCAGAGTATAGCAGAGGCTGTTTTTTACTTTTGTGAAAAAACTGTTTTTATGCGGATCTGTAAAGACGGCGTTTTTTCCGGCAGGCGGCGGGATTTTTGAGATAAAAAGCGGCGGCTTGCTGTAGAGAGCGGCGATTCCTTTTTGTGAGACGGCGGCCCGTATGTTCATGAAGTCATCTTCGGGAGAGTATTCAAACCAATGCACACCGCGTTTTTCAAGCTCTTTTTGTGTGAAACGGTTGAGGCTCCATAGAGGAGTTTGCGTCATTAATCGTTTTGCTTTGTTAATTAACGAAAAATGGCCCGCGTTGGACAGCGCGAATGATTGTAATCCCGCATTTTTGCATTTTTCTATTTTGTTGCGCCAAATTTCAAGTTTAGTCTCTTCGATAAACGGCGCAAGAGCTATAAAGAGTTTTGACCGCCATTTGTTAACTGTTTTTGAGGATGATAAAAGCAGTTCTATCTCTTTAAGATCAGCGTCATAAATTAGATTTTTACAGATAGACGGATCAAGAATTTCAAGCCATTTAAAATCATCAGCCCTTAACCATATTTTTTCATTGTGATTGTTTTTATCAGTGATTACCGGTCTACGGTGCGGGATAATGCTATTTGCTATTTTTTTTGCGTTTGGGAAAATCATCCGTAAATTTTTAACGGTTTGTGTATTGGCTGTTTTTGCTGATTCTTGACTTGAATGATTCGGCGTTGATTTACCGATGAGAAACACGTTATCACCTATACCGCATTCAACTGCTAAGCGTAGTTTGATCAATACCGAATCACCAAGTTTTTGACACTCATCAACCTTACACATAACGCCTTCAAATCCGCTTTGAGGCTGAACGCGCAGACGATCACCTTTGTCAATATTAGTGTTTATATCACTGGATAATGCCACTAAGTTATTATCATATCTGATAACGGTGCCTAAAAAAATACCGACACCCGCCGGATAAAACGGGTCGATATAATTCCCTTTTCGTCCGTCAAGAAAAAATGAAGTTTTGGGACGTCCGAAATCATACACCAGTTTTTGAGCGGCGGTTGACGCCTCTCCCGGAAAATCGATCGCGTGCCGGTAAGCGCGTACAACTTTGTCAACATATTCAGCCGGTTTCATCCGTCCTTCAATTTTAAAACTTGAGACTCCGGCCTTTGCGAGTTTGGCGGCGGAATAAACGCCCTGTAAATCAAAAGGGGAGAAATAGTATCCATCATCCTTATTTATTATTTGTTGATCATTATCATTATGATAGCATTGCAAATTAAACTTGCGTCTGCAAACTTGCGTGCACCGTCCTCTGTTCCCGCTTGCTCCGCCGATAAAGCTGCTTGCCAAGCATTGTCCGGAGATACTGTAGCAAAGCGCTCCGTGTATGAATACTTCCAATTCGATTGATGATTTGCGCCGCGTCTCTCTAATTTCATCAACAGATAACTCTCTTGAAAGAACAGCACGCTTTACACCAAGCGTCTTTAAAAAATCAGCGCCGCTGGAGTTATGCACTGCCGTTTGGGTACTTGCGTGAATATTTATCTTCGGGAAGTGAGTTGATATAAGTCTCATAAGCCCGATATCGGCGGCGATAATCGCATCCGTCCGCAATTGTTCTAATTGATAAAGCAGATTTAATACCTGCTCGATTTCTTGCTGTTTTATTAAGGTGTTGACAGTAATATAAACTTTTACAGAGCGGGAGTGAGCGTAAGGGATTAATGTACTGAGTGTACGGATATTAAAATTTTTTGCCCGCAGCCGTGCGTTAAAATCAGAAGTTCCAAGATAAACGGCGTCTGCGCCGGCTTCAATCGCGGCGTAAAAACTTTCAATACTTCCGGCAGGAGCAAGGAGTTCAGGTTTTTTGTGCGATACGGAGTTATTCACGAAGTACAAGCTTTCTGTATCAATACATAATGAATAACGGCACGCGTCTGCACTGTGCCGCTAAGCAACAGAAACGGCCCTGCGTGCGGTGCAGACGCGTGCCGTGTGCCGGTATACTATCTAAAAAGATTACGCAGTCCCTGCGCCGCGTTATTAATCACCGAACCCGCCGCTCTGCCATAGACGCTTCCGTCAATATCAACACGCGGATTTTGAAAAGTACCGCTTATTCTGCAATTAAACCGCCGGCCTCCCGAAGTATCGGCTTCAAGTGATGATCTCACAAGCCCCGAAAGCGTACTTGAAAAATCTTTGCTGAATACTCCCTCAAAATCCTGATGAAGAGAGGCGTCAAGTCCAACCCATCCGCTTGACTTAAAATTCATTATATCACCGCGGCCAACGATCTCGCTAAAGCGCAGTCTTGAGCGGTCGAGCGCGAAATTTCCATTTACTTCTGAGAACCGCAGGGTTTTAAGCTCCGGCGAAACAAAACTCATAATTTGAGTATTTTGCAGAGGCAGATTTACAGCCGTTAAATTTTTGACCGTAATATTTCCGCTTGCCTTAATTGAATCTAATACCGAATCAAACGTAGAGATATTGCTTTTTTGAAAAGCGGCAGACACGGAAACTTTACCGCTCATACTGCCCTGTGTAAATTTCATCTGTGTGCAAAACTTCTCAAGATCAAGCTCCGCAATTGCGATTTTTCCTTCAAGCAGAGATGCGTTCTCAAGGTCAATAGAGGCGTCTGCGCGCATTTTGCCGCCAAACACAGTGCCGCTTCCATCCATCAAAAATAACCGTTCGGTGTCTGCGTGAAGTTTCGCGCTAAAATTTTTAGCTGTCACAAGCGAAGGAATTGTAACTTGCGATACATCTATCTTTCCCCAAATCGCATTGTGTTTTTTATCAATTTTAACATTCGCCCCAAAAGCACTCAAACTCGGTTTTTTCCTCTCAAAAAATTCTACCCCAGCGCCGCGGACGCTAACTTTTTTGAACGGTTTAGCGTCAATAATCATAGTTGACGCATCGGAAACAAGCGTAAACGGATTTTCGTATATCTCCATAAATATATCACGCTCAAGATTAAGCAAATCCGATTTGCCAAGCACCCAAAAAGCTAACAGCAGCAGATTGCTGGAGATATCAACGCGCTCAATAGAGGTACGGTACTCAACACGCGGACTAATCCGTTTAGAGGTTTCTAAACCTTTAACGCTTACCCCCGTAAAAAAAGTAACCGACACCATTTCAACCCGAACAGAGTCCGCCCCGGCGTTAAGAAGCGCATCCTCAGCAATTTTATTGAGCGCCTTCAAACGAAATGGCAGAAAGCCCAGCAAAACTAAAAACGCGAGTATGAAAAAAACTAATGTTAAGATTTTTTCACTTTTGTACGGTTTATTCATAGACTCCCTTTGTCTCTTAACAAAGCCATAGCGCTTCCAAAAAGAAAAATTCACAGACCGCAGATTTCCATGTTGTATTTTATAAAATAAAATTTGGCAACACCATAAGATACATTATTTGCAGGGATGAAAGACCCGCGCGTAACAATAATCATGAATAAAAGTGTCCAGAGTATTAAAACGATTCTTGTAGTTTCAGCTGATTTCTCTTTTAGGGCAAAGCTCAGAGAGAGTCTTACGGCAGATGGGTATAAGGTTGCGGATGCCGCAACACAAAGCGAAGCTATTGCTATTCTTGACAAAACAGCTATTAACGCGGCGTTTGTTGACATGGAGGGGATGGCGGCTTTTGAGCTTGATCTTATAAGCTACATCCGCACGACTCACCGCGCCGAAGTGGTGGTGCTCGCTTCAATTAATGAGCTTGAAGCCGCCGAAAACGCGCGCAAAAACGGCGCATCGTTCTATTTAGTCAAACCGGTACAGCTTTCGGATTTATCCGCTGTGCTTGACAAAATGCTATTGCGCACCGAACGCGGTAAAAGCCAGATTGAGCTTGAACAGCGGGTACTTAACGATCTCATGGCCGCAAGTCCTGCCATGCAGAAGATACTGCGCTTTGCTATGAAGATCGCCCCAACATCATCAACCGTGCTTATAGGCGGAGAGAGCGGAACCGGCAAGGAGTTTTTCGCACGCATCATCCACCGTATGTCCCAGCGTAATGAGGGCCGTTTTGTAGCGGTAAACTGCGGCGCGATTCCCGACACACTTTTTGAAAGTGAATTTTTCGGACACAAAAAGGGCGCGTTTACAGGCGCGGAGCGGGATAAGCCGGGGCTTGTGGAAGAGGCGCACAACGGAACGCTTTTTTTAGATGAAGTCGGCGAACTCTCTCAGAGCGCGCAGGTGAAACTTTTGCGGTTTTTGCAGGAGAGGGAGTTTAGGCGCGTGGGGGATAATGTTCAGCGTTCTGTTGACGTAAGGGTGATAGCGGCGACCAATAAAGATCTTAAGCAGCTGACAGAGAAAGGTCTTTTCAGAGAAGATCTGTTTTACAGGCTCAATGTTTTCTATCTCTGCCAGCCGCCTCTTAGAGAGCGCAAAGAGACTATTCCAAATATGGTGCGTCTTTTTGTACACAAGTTCAATCAGCTTTTTGACAAAAACATCTGCCGCCTGTCAAGCGCGGCGGAAAATCTGATCGCTTCGTATAACTATCCCGGTAACATCAGGGAATTAGAAAACATTATAGAGCACGCGGTTGTTTTGGCCGAAAACGATGAGATCACCGAGAAAGATCTCCCCGAATCCATGCTACGGGGACGATTACTGCTTGGCAGTCCCGAACAGTTACAAACATCCGCGAGTATTTCACAGAGCAGCGTCTCTACTTTGGCGGATGTTGAGAGAGAGCATATAAATTTCGTATTGGGATTAACATCTCATAATTATACAGACGCCGCAAAGAAACTGGGGATCTCCCGCTCTACTCTGTGGCGTAAAATTAAAGAGTACAATCTTCAAAATGACGGCGCGGAATCTTAAAAATGAGAGGGCATCTTGAATAAAAGCCACGAAATTAAAATCAGGATCTATTACGAAGACACCGACTGCGGAAACATAGTGTACTATGCAAACTATCTGCGCTACATGGAACGGGGCCGCGCCGAACTTTTACGCGAACTTGGATTGGAGCTTGCAAATTTTCACGAACAGGATACTATGTTTCCGGTTGTTGAGGCTAACTTGAAATATAAACAGTCTGCCCGCTATAATGATTTACTGACAGTAATCACATTCGCAAAAGAGATAAGCGGCGCGTCTATGGTTTTTCAAAGTGACATATACCGTGACGAAACGCTTTTGGTAAGCGGAGATGTAAAAGTTGCGTGCGTAAAGCAGTCAACCGGTATGCCAAGAAGGGTTCCGGCGGAGATAATGTCTGCGTTGAAAACGTAGAGGCAACCGCGAGGGCCGCCCCTACGGGGATATATCACCGTAACGAATGATGAATAATAACCCTCTTCTCCCCGCGCTTCACCACAATATTATCATAATCTTTTTTGCCAATTACCCGGCCTGAAGCGTCGTGAACGTTCAGCGTTACGCTGTGGGTTCCCGGTTCAACGGGTATGCGTACCATGTGCATGGTCTTGGGCAAAAGGAAACAGACGCGTACGTCCGCTTTTTCCATTTGGCTTGACGCGGCGTCTGTAGTCAAATTTGTCAGTAAGTTAAGCCAGGGATTACTTGACTGCATCGCGCCTTTAGCCTTTTGCGCGGCGATTGTTCTTAGCACTACGCGGATGGCAGTTCTTGTGAGAGTCTCTGTCCACGCGTCGTCATGGGCTTTTTGCAGCTGTTGATCAATATCATTCACGACAACTGATCTTATATTCTCAGAGGCGCCGCCGCCAAGACGCGCGGTGAAATGAGACGTTTGCGAATTAAAGGTCTGTACTTCCGGCAATGAGAGTTTTATATACCATGTTGTTCCAGATCTGGTTTTCTCTCCCCTTGAGGCTTTGTTATACTCAGAACTTGGCAGCATGGGCGCCGCGATTTGGATCACATTGGTTTTGCCGTCTCTGCCCGTAGATTGAATCGTAAGAAGCCCATCCTTAATATAATGGCCGGACCAATTGTTCTCACGCAGGTTCGGCCCTTTACCGGCGTAGCCGATAATCACAATTTCAGATGCGCCCTGCTTTGCGCTCCACTTGAGATTCGCGGAAGCTTCCGGTATTGAGAGCCGCTTCAAATCGTCCCCTCTATCCCCCGCTGCGAGTCTGTGTGCCGCAAAGTCTCTTATCTCCGGCGCAACGGGCCGCACAGGCCCTATATTGTATGCCCGCATTGCGTGATAAAGGGAGATAAGAGAGTTATCATCCTCGCCGGCAGCCTCGTAAGCAAGAGACGCTATTAAATGAAACATGCCATCGGTTTGATACTTATCGGATTTGCCTCTAGTCCGTTCCCATTCGTTAAAATGGATTTGAGCCTTGCGAACCTCCACAAGAGCCTCATTAGGCCGGCCTGTCGCCATGAAGTTAAGCGCCGCAAACTGATGTACCAAGACAAGCTCAAACGGTTTCGCGCGGTAAGGCCTGACGTTGTCATTAGTAAGAATAGCCGCCACCTCGTTTGTCACAGATCTTGTGAACAGATCATCAAAAATTTCCGCCGCGCGAAAAAGATAGATGTTACTGGAATCGTACATCCCGGCGTAGTGATATAGAACTCCGATATCCATATTGTAGAGAAACGCGTTGGTTTCGCCGTAGAGCTTTGTATTTTTTTTAATATCGTTTATAGCGCTCAAAAAATCGCCGTCACGAACCGATTTGTCTATCGCCTCCTTGCGCTTAACGGCTTTGCTCGCGCATGAGGCAAAGAATATACAGAGCAGAAATATGGATACACTGCTCACAATTCGGCGCAGACGCGGTTTGGTACGCGTGACAACGATTTTATTTTCCATTATCAAATCTTTCTATATCAATTAAATATTTCAAATATTTCGATTGTTTGCCGTTGCCCGGAGTCCAACGGATTACGACGAAGATCCCCGGGTTAACCATGTTTATCGAGGCGTAAGCCAAACCCGGGGCTACAGATCTTGCACCCCTAAAGGGGTGCGGAAAAAAGCTATTACAATGTTGCGGAAGCTCTTTGGACGTATTTTTTGATCTGCTTCTCGCCTATCCATACCTTTTGGTTTGTTTCAATATTTGTGAGCTCCATGTTGACTTGATAGAAAATGACTTGACGTTTGCCTTCTCTGTCAACAATTGCGTTTATGGAACCTGTCAGCATAAAATCCGCGCCTATCTCCGCGCCGTGCGCACTGCGGGTCTCTTCGGAAGCATGCACTGACTGCTCATCGCGTTCTGCGCGCAGCTGGCCGCGCTCGCCGCCGCCGGCTACAAAGCTGACCGATCCGGAATTGAGAAGCGCACGTTCAATATTTCTTGTAAATGTTTCGACATTGATATGCTCATGGCTTTTGTTGATGACTTTACCCACTACAACAGTCGGGACTTTGCCTTCGGCTTCAAACCTGTAGAGCCAGCGCTGGCTTAGCGCGTCCTTAATCATCTCCTCAGACACAAGCCTTGAATCCGTATCATTCCATCTGCCCGACAGATCCATAGTGGTACTTGAATCCACACGCGCAACCTTGGTACCGCATCCGATAATAACAAGCGGCAATACAACACACAACACACTACGCAGCATCCTACCCATAAAAACCCCCTTTTTAACTATGATTATCAATAAATACGAATTAATTGTTCTTGTAAATTATCTGCCGGGATCACACCTAATCCCATCCCCCGGGTTAAAACCCGGGGCTGCAAATCTTGCACCCCTAAAGGGGTGCGGAAAATGCGTGTCGCAGGATAATCAATAAATATACACTCCGCATTTGTAAGCATCAACAAATTATCTGCTGGTGATATCGATTTTCAAATTAGTCGATCCTTAAAAACAGATTTTTATTATCCAACATTTACTATACATTATATCCGATGTAAATGTGTGTGATACGTTTCTGAACATGTTTTCAAAAAAGACAAAAAACTTCCGCATCCATTTGCGGAAATTGAACGCTGCGGCAGCAAGCATTACATTGATCTTGTCGCCCTGT
>WRCH01000042.1 GCA_009784115.1 Chitinispirillia bacterium | reverse complement strand
TGTAGGAGCAGGGACATTCAGGCCGGTGCAGGTTGACGATCCGCGTAAACACGATATCCACGAGGAGCGTTTTGAGCTAAATGAGCAGACTGCGCAGGAGATCAATTCAACATGGAAAAACGGCGGACGGGTGATTGCGGTTGGTACTACTGTTGTGCGGACTTTAGAGTCATGCGCAGTATCAAAACACAAAATCATCCCCAAAAATGACAGAACAAAACTTATGATCCTGCCGCCTTACGAATTTAAAGCTGTTGACGGGCTTGTTACAAATTTTCATCTGCCAAAATCAACGCTTCTCATGCTCGTATCAGCATTTACAACAAGAGAGCGTATACTTGCCGCCTACAAAGAAGCTGTCGGACAAAAATACCGTTTTTTCAGCTACGGCGACGCGATGATTATGATTTAAGTGGATTCTGTCTCAACAGGAGCAGGAGCGTCTTCTTTGGAAACTGTGATTTCTTCAATCTTGCGGGACGCAGATGCGTTGATCTTTTGACAAATTGCCTTATATCCCCAATACACCCCCGCCCCCGCCGTACATCCAAAAACCGCGCCGCCAAGTATATCAATCGGATAATGCACGCCGATATAGACTCTTGAGTAAGCGATCATCGAAGCGAATCCGAAAAAGTAAACCGCGCGGCGGGGATAAAAATTAAAAAGCAGCATCGCGAGCGCAAACATATTGCCGCTGTGGGATGAGGGGAAAGAGACTATGGAACGGCGCATTCCCATTAGAAAACGCCCACCCTCTACAAGAAAATCGGGATGGCAGGGTCGGGGTCTCGCGAAAAACTTTTTAAGAAATTGAGTTGACGTTTGATCGGTGATAATTATTGTTAGTATGATGAGTCCAAGTACAATAAACGCTTTTTTCCTTTCACGTTTTATAAACCAAGCGGCCGCAATAAGTCCGGGGATTATCCAAAAGGTAAGATGGGTAATGCGCGTCATAATGAAATCAAGAATCGGATGCGTAAGGTATGCATTGAAAAAAAGAAATACCGATGTATCTAAATTTATTAGAAAATTATCCGTTCCCCAAAAATCCATTTTTTACTTACCTCTCGTTGCGTTGATATCTAAAATAACTTTATTATCTTTACAAATTGTATAAACATTGTTTATACAATGTTTAAGCATCGGTTAAGTTGATTTATTTGACTGTCTGAAAGTTTACCGCTTTGTATAGCCAAAGATAAAGCGGCTTTCCCAAGAATTTTATACAAATCAGAAAAATCTTTACCGTATTGACCGCATTGAGTTGATAACGCCTCTATCTCTTTGCCTACAGTCTCTATATCACCTCTAATGATGGGACCCGTAAGAGAAGAAGCCGCGCCGAATTGCAAAACATTATCCACCGCAGCCGGAGCAAGAGCTTTTGCTACCGCGTTTGACTGCTCATCATCAAGCCCGCTTTTTTTTAGAAGGATAAGCGACGAGTTCATAAGAGCCACAATATAATTATTTAAAAAGACCGCGGCGCTGTGATAGAGCGGCTTATTTTTAGCCTCTATCACAAAGACATCGCCGCCGATAGCGTTTAGCGACTGTGTCAAAAACCGAAGCACAGGCTCTCTGCCCTCAAGAGCGCATGGCGTTTTGTCAAAATTATCATAAGCTGATTTGGGATCACTGAAACTTTTTACAGGATGAATAGACGCGGTGATACACCCCCGCGCCTTAAGCGGTTCCAAAACGTCCGATGAACAAAATCCGCTGCAATGAAATACAACCGTACCGGGTGTTACACATTCGCAATCAGCAAGTTTTTGGGCGCATGAGTGAATCTCATCATCAGGCACGCTTATCATTATAACACTGCTGCCGCGCGCATCGGCAAAATCGATAGACGCTTTTCCGGCACCAATAAACTCTGCCGCTTCGCGTCCGCTCTCTATTGTTCTGTTGATGATTGACTCAATACAAAAAACACCGCGGCTGTAAAATAACGCCGCGAGTGTTTTTCCAACTTTTCCGCATCCGATTACAGATAATTTATGGTGAGGTTTTTTTTGTGTCATACTTTCAAAATATAATATTTGCAAGAGGCGCGATGAACGCGCCCCTTTATCTATCGTACACCCATAACCAAGGATATCTTCTCTCTCTTGCCATCTCTGCCTTTCACAGCTCCCTTTACAACATAACTGCCGTCAGAAACTGTGCGGCCTTTGGAATCTTTTAAATCCCAAGAACCAACAATGCGTTTTTCGGATTTACCGCTTGATTTGTCGGTGATGTTAATCTTCCTCACAAGATTTCCCGATGCGTCATAAATGTAAAGCGTACTATTCTCTATGTTCTTACCCTGCCAAAAGAGATTAACTATGCCGGAAGATTTCGCGGCAGGATTTGGGCCGGCAGTAAACTCGCTTGATATCACATTTACGTATGAATCGCTGTCAGGCAGTGTATTTGGTGCTGATGCGGGCGGCATTATGCGGTCATTAGTTAATACCGATACGTAGGCGTTGATACATTCGAAATCTTTCCACTCATAAGCGTCACTGTAATTGTCTATAAAGTCTTCCGGTATGTACAGGCAAGCGGTTGTTTTAGTTGAAGCGGAAAACGCGCTGGAAGTATTAACAGATATGACGAGATTGTCGGAGATTACGGGCGGAGTAGGGTTTAAAATAGTTATTGAGGTAAGGGCGGTACGGGAAAAGGCGCTAACCCCGACTGATGTTACGCTGCTGCCAATGGTGACGGAAGTTAGGCTGGTACAATCCAAAAACGCCATGTTATCAATTATAGTCACGTTATTGGGGATTATGATAGAAGTTAGAGCGGTACAACCCTGAAACGCTCTCGCTTCGATATAAGTCACGCTTTCAGGGATGGTGATGGCAGTCAAGCTGCTGCAACCCATAAACACCCCGTGTGCGATACGAGTCAAGTTGTTAGGGAGGGTAACTGAAGTTAGCCGGCTGCAAAAGGCAAACGCGCCTGATCCAACAAAAGTCACGCTGCTGGGAATTGTGACGGAAGTCAGACCGCTGCAGCCGTTGAACATATTGTACCCGATCTCTCTCACACCTTCAGGGATAGTAACGGAAGTTAGGCCGGTGCAGCCGGCAAACACTGCGAATCCGATTTTAGTCAGTTCGGTAGGGATAGTAACGGAAGTTAGGCCGCGGCAAAAAGCAAACGCATATTCTCCGATCTCAGTTACGCTGTTTGGAATGGTGACGGAAGTTAAGCTGCTGCAAGCGTAAAACGCTTCATCACCGATAGCAGTCACGCCATCAGGTATGATTAGAGATATTAGGCCGCTGCCCAAAAATGCCTCTTTTCCGATAGACGTTACACCATTGCCGATGGTTACTGCAGTAAGGTCTGTACAACCTTTAAATGTATAACTAAGGATAGAAGTTACACCGTTAGGAATGTTAATTGAAGTAATGCCGGAACCTTCAAACGCACCGCTTCCGATATACGTCACACTTTCAGGGATGTTGACGGAAGTTAGGCCGGTACAACCGTTAAACGCATAAAATCCGATATCAGTCACGCTGTTAGGGATGATAACGGAAGTAAGACCGGCAGAATGATAAAACGCATCCTGTCCAATAGAAGTTACACCGTTAGGGATGGTGTATGCGCCTTGTCTGCCTGACGGGTAGACGAGCAAAATATTTTTGTTTTTATTGAATAATACACCGTCATCAGAACTGTAATTGGCGTTATCCGGTTCAACATTTATGGAAGCAAGAGCGCTGCAATACCAAAACGTATACCATCCGATTTCAGTCACGCTTTTAGGGATGGTAATGGAAGTAAGGCCGGTACAACGCGTAAACGCTCCGTGTCCTATAGAAATCACGCTGTTAGGGATAGTGACAGAAGTAAGGCCGGTACAATCCACAAACGCATCATCACCGATAGAAGTTACACTGCTGCCGATAATGACGGAAGACAGGTTTTTACAATTTTGAAACGCCGAACGGCCGATAGAAGTCACACCATCCTCAATGACCACGTTGATAATTGAATCCCTGTAATCATTACCCCAGTGAATGAACTCCATCATATCTCCATCACCGCTTATCGTAAGCGTATTGTCACTCAACACAGCGGTTACACTCTCAATACCGCCGGGATTAGAATACGCCCCAATTTCCCACGTCTTATCTTCTGCTGACGCTTGCGCCCAAATCACCAGCACTATCGCCAGCAAAACCATACTTCTTTTCATACTGTACTCATTTCTCTTTTTGCACTCTGTATATTCTATTTTCTTGGCCGTAATGAGCGGCCGCAGCCGCTCGTTAATGCTGATATATTTTATTAATCGTCTGCCGAATGCTCATAATCAGACGACGGCTCTTCATCAGACATTTGCTCATCAGACGACGGCTCATCTGCCGGCTCTGTTTTTGACGGCTTCTCTGCCGGCGCATCCCCAAAATCGCTTGCGATTGTCGCCTGATCGGCTAAAATTTTATTGAGCCTTGCAAGCACTCTCCTTGCGTTCGGGTTTCCGGTATCATCAATGACACGCTGTATAAGGTCTGCCGCCGCCTGAATATCGCCGAACGATTCGTGGAGGATAGACGCGTTTTCCGCCGCCGCAAAGCTCTTATGCTTATCATAAATCGCAAGATAGGCTTCAAGCGCCGCTCTGTAATTTTTCGCCTTTACTAAAGAGAGAGCTCTCTTCATCTCATTCTTTACAGATTTATCTTTTTTAAAGGTACGTTTTTCAATAGCGGTAAAGGGTGCAAGATCACGGCTGATATGTCTAAGCTGATCGTTAACGATATTTTTCACCATTTGGGGAGCGTCAGGGAAATTTCTTTCGCTTGATGATTTAGCCTTTCCTCTTTTGGTAACCGGCCCGATAATATTTCCGTCTTTAGCCGATACAAGGTGATAGCTGAGCTCAACATCCATTTTAGTTGTATAAGTAGTAAAATTTACAGTTTTGCCATCCTTTTGGCGCGACCCTTTTTCGGTCTCTCTTTCCCAGTTAATATTCGCTATTTTACCAACAAGCAGAGCGTCTACATGCCCCTCAATACTTTCGTTATTGTTTTGCAGCTGCTGTACTACAGAGTAGTCTATCAATGTAAAATAGTTCATCTCCCGAACTCTGTTAGTTGCGGTTACAGTGGCATGCTGAGCGATATCACTGTATCTGTGGCCCTCAACATGCGCGACAGCGTGATTGACAACGGCGCCAAGCAAACTGCCGGCGCGCTCCGCCTGATATCTGTATCTGCCTTCGCCTTCAAAGGGCATAACGGCAATGCGCTTGATGCCTGCGGTATTTAATTGCGGCGGACGTTCGACCTCCAATTTAATCGCGGTAGCACAGCCTGTGGTGAGGATGAGGGCTGCCGAAAAAAACAAAGTAACGGCTTTACATAAGTTCCTGCGCATCGTATTACTCCTTTTGTTCTATTGTTTCAGTGAAATTTAGATCAATATTTTTACTGATAGATAATGTATAAATACCTGTTTTATTGATTAAATATTTGAGAGGTATACAAAATCCTCAAATAAAATAGTATTTTCTACGTAATAGCACAATGAAAATAATTTTAAGATAAACTAAAAAAGATGATCTTCTCAAGTATTGATATTTTCTGTAATTGTATCGATAACTTCGGCGACGCCGGGGTAGTGTATAGATTTGCCAAAGAATTCAATGTGAAACATCCGCAGTGCCGTATACGGGTATTTATTGATAGTAAAGAGACTCTGCAAACAATTGTGAAAGAGATTGATCCAAATCAATTGATTCAAGAACATGAATCAATAACTTACATAAGCACTCTGGCGCTTAGAGAAGAACTTAATAACGATTTGGGCGTAGCGGATATAATGGTAGAAGCGTTTGCCTGCCATATCCCTGAACCATTGCTCGAGCTTGCGTATGACAAAAGTAAATTAATCATAAATCTAGAATATCTTTCAGCGGAAAACTGGGTTGACGATTATCACCTCAAAGAGTCGCTTTTGGGACGCGGCTCCGTACGCAAATTCTTTTTTATGCCCGGATTCAGAAAAACCACCGGCGGTCTTATCCTGAATTCAAGGCTCAAGTCAATGCTTGCGGATAATAACTTCGACAGGTTTAAAGTCCTTAACGCTCTTTTGAGTCCTTTTTGTAATTTTCATAATGTTGTTGACTTACAAGAAGACGAACTGATCGGAACAGTATTTACATACAAGCGCGGATTTGATTCGCTTCTCGTTGATCTTGCCGCTCTAAATCATGAGACAACACTTTTAATCTTCGGTGAAAAAAGTAAAGAAAGCATATCAGCAAGTCTTAACAGGCTTCTTGGGGATCAGTATTGTGAGAGCGGCAAAAAGCAGTATCCTCAAGAATATCGTTATAAAAACATAAAGCTGATTTACATGCCGTTTATAGATCAGCACAGCTACGACACGCTTTTATGCTGTACAGATTTTAATATTGTCAGGGGAGAGGATTCATTAGCAAGAGCGGTACTTAGCGGAAAACCCTTTATATGGAACGCTTATATACAGGATGAAAAATATCAGCAAGTTAAAGTTAAAGCCCTCCTTGAGACAATGCGTCCCTTTTATAAAGACATAACTGATTTTACTGACTATAGTGATCTGATGATAAAATTTAATGACGCGGCTTCTGAATCCACAGATCAGACAACAACTGAGCGATATCATCTTTTTTTAAAAAATTTGAAAAAACATGAGCACGCGGCGGGGGAAATGAGTTATTTTATTCATCTGAATTGTGACCTGATTAATAATTTTACTAACTTTCTGAACAAATTTCAAAATTAATAAATATTTTCGTTTGACAAGGAGTCTCTCATGAAGGAAGCACAGGATCTCAGAGCTGGAAACTGCGTAAAAATCGGTAACGATCTGCACATCATCTTAAAATACACATACAACAAAGGAGCGCGCGGCGCTTCTACATGTAAAATGAAGATGAAGAATTTAACCACTCAGGGCACATCGGAAACCGTTTACAGAGCATCAGACAAATTTGAACAGGTTGTTCTTGAAAATAAGAAGATGCAGTATCTTTACGAAGACGGCGGCAGATACACATTCATGGAAACCGACGGCAACTACGAGCAGATGGAGCTTAACAAAGATGACTTGGGCGACGCGCTTAACTATCTTCAGGAACAGATGATTATTGACATAGTTGTATACGGTGAAAAAGCTGTAGGCATCAAGCTTCCCGTTCAGGTAGAGCTTGAGATCACCTACACGGAACCCGCTGTAAAGGGTGATACCGGCGGCAAGGTTCTAAAAGCCGCAACTGTCAACACCGGCATAGAGGTTCAGGTGCCGCTCTACTGCAATATCGGCGATAAAATTAAAGTGGATACTGAGACTAATGAATTTGTCTCCCGCGCTTAACCAAGAAAATGTCTGAATCAGGATTTACGGGATTTTTGGATTTTCAGGATTAAGAGAAAATAATCCTGTCTTGTTCTTAATCCTGTTAATCTTTTAATCCTGAGCATCCTGATTCAGACAGTATGTTCGATCACAGTTAAAAAAGCTCCGTCTCCGCCATCGAACAGAGAAGATGATAAAGTACGAGGTGATACTCCTGAATTATCGGGGTATTTGCGCTTGGGATTTTTATGATACAATCGCAGAGCGGCGCCATAGATCCGCCCGATTCCCCGGTAAAGCCTATTGTTTGCATGTCAAGTGATTTAGCTACGCGCAGGGCGTTAATTATGTTCGGCGAGTTACCGGAGGTGCTTAGAACCCAAAGCAGATCATTTTTGCGGCCGTAGCCGTAGATCTGCTGGGCAAAGACTAAATCGGGGCCTAAATCGTTAGCGATTGCCGTGACAAGCGCGGTTTGGCTGACAAGAGAGACCGCGCGGAAAGCCTGCTGGAGTTTTTCGCCGAGATAAACCCCGGTCTCATCATCACCAAATTTTTTACGTATTGAATCGGGGAGTGTGCGGGGCTTATGAAACCGGTTCATAAGCTCGCCTACGATATGTTCGGCGTCCGCAGCACTGCCGCCGTTTCCGCATACAAGGAGCATGTTATTATCTGTATGACAACGAATAAGCATGTCAAACGCGGATACAATTGACTCGCGGCAAGATTGCAAAACCGGGTGCCTGTCAATACACTCGGCTATTAAATTTAAAACTTCCTGTCTCATATCTTAATCTTACTCCTGACTCCTGCGGTAACATTCGTATCGCGGCGGGCTAAAACCCGCCGCTGCATTCTTCGCTCCCCTAAAGGGGCGCGGGAAAAGCAAAATCCCAATCTTTATTCTTGCGGTAACACTCTTACTGCGCCCTCATCTGCTGATGAGGCGAGAAGAGCGTACGCTTTGAGGGATGTGGATACTTCGCGCACACGTCCGACAGGCTTGAAAGCGTCTTTACCCTTGGCAGTTTCGGCGCTGCGTCTCGTTTCAAGCTCTTTCTCGTCAATACGCAGATTGATTGTACGCTCCGGGATATTGATGTCGATGATATCACCGCTCTTTATAAGCCCGATCTCACCGCCGCCCGCGGCTTCCGGTGAGATATGTCCTATTGACAAACCAGATGTTCCGCCTGAGAAACGTCCGTCTGTTATAAGAGCGCACTGCTTGCCAAGGTGCATTGATTTGATGTAGGATGTTGGGTAGAGCATCTCCTGCATGCCGGGCCCCCCCTTGGGGCCTTCGTAGCGGATAACCACCACGTCGCCCGCCTTGATATCACCGCCCAAAATTCCATCACACGCAGACTCCTGCGAATCATACACCTTTGCTGTTCCGCTGAACTTGAATATCGATTCGTCAACACCCGCGGTCTTAACGATACAGCCGCGCTTAGCGATGTTGCCGAAGAGAACGGCGAGGCCGCCGTCCTTAAAATAGCAGTTGTCAATGTTGCGGATGCAGCCGTTTGCTCTGTCTAAATCAAGCTCATTATACATTTTTTCCTGTGACCCAAAAACCAAATTACGCTCGGCACCGCCCGGAGCGCTTTTGTATAATGATAACGCTTCCGGCGTCGCTTTTGATCCGCAGACATCATAATCCTCAAGCGTTTTTGCTAAATTTGGGGACTCAATCCGCAGTACATTCGTATCTATTAATCCTGCCCTTGCAAGTTCAGCCATAATCCCCATGATACCGCCCGCGCGGTTTACATCCTCAATATGATATGTAAGGGCAGGGGAGACCGGACTCGGCGCTACTTTACAGAGTACAGGAATTTTGCGGGACAAACGGTCGATATCCTCCATTGTAAAATCAACCTTAGCCTCACGCGCAATCGCAAGCAGGTGTAAAACGGTGTTTGATGATCCGCCCATAGCGATATCAAGCGACATGGCATTCATAAACGCCTGCTTATTCGCGATTGACCGCGGGAGAACGCTGTCCTCACCTTTATTGTAATACCTTTCGGCCATGTCAACAATAAGTTTAGCCGCCTTGTCAACAAGCATATAACGGTTTTTATGCGTGGCGAGTACCGTACCGTTACCCGGCAGCGCCATCCCCAATGCTTCAGACAAGCAGTTCATAGAGTTAGCTGTGAACATACCGGAACAGGATCCGCAGGAAGGACAAGCCGCTCTCTCTACAGCCGCAACCTCTTCATCGGAGACATTTTTATCCGCGCCCATAATCATCGCGTCAATCAAGTCATATTTTTTATCACCCACAACTCCGGCCTCCATAGGTCCGCCGGTAACAACAATCGCCGGGATATTCAGGCGCATTGCGGCCATGAGCATTCCCGGTGTGATCTTGTCACAGTTGGAGATGCAGATCATAGCGTCTGCCCTGTGAGCGTTCACCATGTACTCCACGCTGTCGGCAATAAGCTCGCGCGAGGGGAGCGAATAAAGCATCCCGCTGTGTCCCATAGCGATACCGTCGTCAATAGCGATAGTATTGAACTCCGCGGCAAAGCAGCCTTGATCTTCAATTTTCTTTTTGACATACTGGCCGATGCTGTGCAGATGCACGTGTCCGGGGACAAACTGTGTGAACGAGTTGACAACTGCGATTATGGGTTTGCCCATCTGCGCTTCGGTCATCCCATTAGCCCGCCAAAGGCTGCGGGCGCCCGCCATTCTGCGTCCCTCAATTACTGTTGCACTGCGAAGTTTGTTAGCCATAAACCGATTTCCTTTTTTGATTCTGAAATTTCCGATTATAATTTAAATATACTTTACAAGATACGCCATCAGCACATTTCCGCGCCGGATATAAAGTACGCCGTCGTGTATTACAGGGTGCGCCCAATGCTGGCGTGTTCCCATTGTCACTTCAAAACCGCTCACAAGCTGAAACCTGTCGGGATCGGGTTTGACTAACGCCATCTCACCGCGTTCGCTGTAAACATACAGCATTCCGTCCGCCGCTATAACGGCGCTTGGCGCAAGCTCGTTTACCCGCCACTTTATATCTCCTGTTTGCCAATCGATACAGACAAACCCTTTGCTGCGGTGTCCCGAAGTAAAAATATAACCGTCCATCTTCACAACTCCGCCTATCTGATTATCTGCGTTATTATGCCAAAGCAATTCCGCGCCTCTTCCGTCGTCTGTAATGCGGTACTGCCACGCTCCGCCGCCGTATCCCGTAATTGATAAAATCCTGCCGCCATAGTACAGTGGAGTGTTGGGGTGGATGGTATTTCCGCTTGGCTGCGGGTGTATCCAAAGCACGTCGCCGTTATCCGCGTTAAACGCGACGATTTCATTTTCCGTATTTGTAACAATGATTGGTATGGAATACCCGGCTATAAACTGCGGCGAACAGTAGGCCGGCGGCGTACCGGCGCCCCGCGACGACCATATAAGCTCCCCGGTGTGTTTGTTAAGCGCAACCATGTTGTGAGTTTCGCCGCCCGGAGTGATAAATATTTTATCGTCAACAATGAGAGGCGATTCGGTAATGCCGAACATGATATTTTTACCGTCAAATTCAGCGATTAAATCTCTTTTCCAAATTTCACTGAGCGTCTCTTCGTCTAAGCAGTGCAGCGTGCCCATACCGCCGAATATATAAAGTTTGCCGTCGTTAACAGCGATTGTGGAACGTGTGCCCGGATAACTTTTTCTCCACTCTTTACCCACTACCCGTCTATTTAGAAACTTGCCGTTTAGATCGAATACAAAAAGAACAAGATCGCCGTCGGCGAGTCCCGCGATATATATCTTTCCGTTGGCGACAGCGGGAGAGGTATACCCGTCGCCCAACCCTTCGACATACCATAATAATTGCGGACCGCCGTCGGGCCACTCTTTGAGCAGTCCGGTTTCATGGTATATTCCATCCCGATTAACGCCCCGCCACTGCGACGTTGTGTTTTGTACATCACTGATTTCCCGGTCGCCCTCAAATACGGTAACGGTAACGGGAATATCCGCCGCTTTGAAGTCGTGCCGGCTTATACTGCGCCAATACAGTAAGCCCACTATCACTAAAACGCCGATAATTCCCCCTAATATTTTTAGTGATAAGAGGATTATTTTTTTCGCTTTTGCCATTTTTTACCTGTCCATTCTTATTTTGGGGAGCGCAGTTCATTTAGTTTCATCTCAAGAATATAAATAACCAACCTCATAAATATCAATCCAGCCTCAAACGCCTGTTTTTTTGCATTGCTCACTCCCACCATCTTGTAAACATTTGCGTTGTATCATTCAAAAAAATAACTTCGCCGATTTTGGGCGTTATAACTTGGCGCGGATCCTCTCGCTTTTCGTTATGTGTATCGTAACCGGTGTAGACGCGTGCTGTGTACCAAGTATAGAAAAAGCGTCCGCTTACAAAGAATATACTATATTACAGTATATGATTCTCCCATTTGACCCAACTGAATTCACCCTCGAAACCTCGCGGCCATCCGCCCCGCTTAAGCTTATGCGGCCTAAAGACCCCGATTCCGTACTCGAAACAATCACCGACGAAGAGTATGAGAAAGACAAATTTCTTCCGTATTGGGCTGAAATATGGCCGTCTTCACAATCACTTTATAAATATCTGCTTGAAGAGATGAATATTGGTGTTGATACGGGCGGACACGCTCTTGAAATGGGATGCGGCATTGGGAGTATATCAGCGCTTCTTGCCTCAAAAGGGATGTATTGTACCGCCGCTGATATATCGCCGCAGGCTTGTATGTACGCGCTTTACAATATGAAAAATAACGGAGGGATTGGCAGCGCGCTTTGCTGTGACTTCCGGTATCCGCCGTTAATCAACAACAAATTTGACCTGATAATCGCCTCAGACGTCCTTTACGAACGGAGATGGATTGAACCAGTCCTCACATTCATCCAAAATATGATCGCGATGAACGGACAAGCCCTTATTGCCGACCCGTGCAGAAGTCATTGGGAAGAGTTCAAAATCACCGCAGAGCATAGAGGTATGGATGTTGGTGTTGTCAAAAGTGAAATTATAAACGATGGTAAAACGAAAATAGAGATTTTGAGGATTATCCGCGGATAATAAAATAAGGCTTGCATTTACTATAGGTAAACCCTATATTATATACTGGTACACGGCATAAATCTGCACTGCACCGCACGCAACTGCACGCAGTGCCGGCTCTGTTGCTTAGCGGCACAATGTAGATTTATGCCGTTACGCAGTATAGTATAAAGATAAATTTTATAACATCAATATTTTTAATCATTTTTAATAGTATCATTGATTACATTCTGCAATATCAAACGCTCTTAAATAACTTCATCTGACGGAGTATTTATGAAAAAATCATTTCCCAAATTAGTTTTGGCCGGACTCTTCCTGTTCACGGCTAATGCAGCCGCTCAAAATTACAACGACTGGGATGCGCTGTTAAGAAATAACGATAACTGGTTCGCTACAAACTCACAGGCTGTAACTGTTGGCAATCAGATAATTCAATATCAGCTCGCAGACGGCGGTTGGCGCAAAGATCCCGCGACGACGTCCGGCGAGTGGGCAAAATCCACGATAGACAACGATGCAACCATATCGCAAATAATTTTTTTGGCGCGGCTCTACAGCGCAAGAAATACCGCCAGTTATCTAACATCTCTCCAAAGGGGTATTGATCTGCTCTTAAGCGGCCAATACGCAAACGGCGGCTGGCCTCAAATATTCGGCGCCGGATCAAATACATACCATGCCCACATCACTTTCAACGACGGCGCGATGACACAGGTAATGGATCTTCTGTTTGATGTTTCTCGAAAGAGCGCCCCCTTTACTTTCATAGACGATAACCGCGCGTCAAGAGCGAGAGCCGCTGTGGAGAGAGGGATAGACTGCATCCTCAGTGCGCAGATCGTCTTTGCAAACGGCGACACAACCGCGTGGTGCCAGCAGCACGACCGCAGCACTTTAGCGCCCAGAGGCGGCAGAGCGTATGAAGTACCCTCCGTTACCGCCGGCGAAAGCATAGGAATTGTCAATTTCCTCAAAAAATATCATAATTCATTAGGAGCCAATCCAAGACGTGATATTGTTCTATCGGTAAACGCTGCGATCAGGTGGCTTGACAAGGTGAAAATTGAGGGAATCAGGATGAATGATATCACAACTAATGGAACGGCCGACCGTGTGATAGTCACGGATCCATCCTCAACGCTTTGGGCGCGCTTTTATGAGATCAATACGGCAAGGCCGATCTTTGTAGGCCGGGACGGTATCGTTAGATACAATATGGCCGACATCGAACAGGAACGCAGAGCAGGGTACAGATGGTATGGAACATGGCCGCGCAATTTGATTCGTGACGGACTTCTCCCTGTACCGGATGATCGTCCGCCTGTAGGCACCTACATAGGCGCCGGTAATTTTTTTGACAGTCTTCTTGTTTTTGACAACGCGAACGCCTCTATTTGGTCGATACACCAAAACTTCGGCGCGGGCTCCAAGGTTTACGGCGACCGTGATTTCGTGGTCGGCGCTCCAATCCCCGCGGCTTTAACAGGTTTGGAGTGGATAAGCCCCTCCATAGTATCAAGGACGCGCACGTCGCCAAGCACAATCGTACAGTTTAAGATGAAGAGAGCGGGGGTTGTGAATATTTTACATGAGGATAGAGTGACCGCAAAACCGGCATGGATCGCCGCCGCGGGTTTCACCGTGTCAACTCCAAAAATATTTGTGAACGACGGCAGTGCAGACCGCACGTTTACCACATATTCAAAAAGTGTAAGTCAGGGCGAAACTGTGGCGTTAGGCCCGAACTCCAATGACGGTACGACCTCAACGTTGATGTATATAATCGCGTTCAGCCAATCGCAGCCTACATCAGCGATAAATAACAACGCGCCATCGTCAAGCAATTTTTTGAAAATATCGCATACAGGAAACGGCGGTATAATCAACGTAAATTATACGATAAGGGACAAGGGGGCTGTACGGATTGATCTATACAATATCAAGGGAAAAAAGGTAAGGCCGTTAGTCAACACGGTAAAAAGCGCCGGAGTACACAGCGAACGCATATCGACAAATGGATTATCAACAGGAACATATTTTGTGAAGATGCGGGCAGGATCACAAACATTGCAGGAACGGGTTTTCATAGCGAAATAAACGTAAAATTTACAAATACCAATGGGCGGATCACCATTCGCCAGCAGGAGGTTTAATGAAGAAGCCGTCATCAGTAATCGGTATGATGTTGTTGGCTTGCGCCATCCTCACACAGTCTCTTTTCGCGCAGGGGGCTGCCGGGCCTATGCAGGTGGAGAGACTTAACCGCGGACTCATCGCGGTTCGGCAGGGGCAAGGTTATTATTTGTCATGGCGGCTTTTGGCTAACGAACCGTATAATACCGGTTTTAATGTCTATCGCGGGGCAACGCGGCTTAATAGTACGCCCATTACCGGCGCTACGATTTACACAGATGCCAATACCCCGGTGCAAACCGGAACCAGTACTTACACCGTTCGCGCGGTTGTGGGCGGTACCGAACAGGCGGCGAGTGATCCTGCGATACTCATCGCAAACACTGAGGGTGCGAATGCGGGTTATATGCAGATCAACCTTCAAAGGCCGCCGACAGGCGCGCAGGGCGGAACATATTCGCCCGGTGACGGCAGCGTGGGTGATCTTACGGGTAACGGAGTCTATGATATCGTGATAAAGTGGGATCCGTCGAATCAACAAGACAACTCTAATAATGGTATCACCGATAACGTGATTATTGATGCGTATACTCTTACAGGCACTCGTTTGTGGCGTATTGATCTTGGCCCGAATATTCGTGCCGGCGCTCATTACACGCAATTTATGGTGTATGATTTCGATGGCTGCGGCAAGGCGGAGATGATTGTGAAAACCGCGCCGGGTACAAGGGACGGTACGGGGCAATTCTTAAGGACGGGGCCTGCGGCGGGTGCCAATCACAGCGCTATCCACAGAAATGCAAATGGCCACATTGTCACAGGTCCTGAGTATCTTACCGTTTTTGACGGTGAGACCGGGCGCGAACTTTCAACTGTCGAATACTGGCCTCTCGCCGGTACGGTAAGCAATTGGGGCGGAGCGGGCAGAGACAACGGCGGCAACCGCGTAAACCGTTTTAACGCGGTAGTTGCGTATCTTGACGGTCAGCGCCCGAGCGCTGTGTTTCAGCGCGGCTACTATGAACGCATGACTTTTGCGGCTTGGGACTGGCGCAATGGGCAGTTGACGCGGCGGTGGACGTTTGATACGGGCGTTTGCACAGACACGCGCAATCCTTATTGCGGGCAGGGTAATCACAGTTTGAGCGTGGCTGATGTTGACAACAGCGGACGGCACTCAATCATCACCGGCGCCGCTGTTATAAAATACGACGGTACTGGATTATGGACATCAGGACTAGGTCACGGTGATGCGCTGCACGTTGCGCACATGATAAAAGACAACCCGATTCCGCAGGTTTACACTCCGCAGGAGAGCGGCAGCGTGGGGGTATCTCTGAGGCATGCTAATAACGGCAATGCAATTTTCAGCGTTAACAATAGCTCTGATGTTGGCCGTGCGGTTGCCGCGCACTTGGACGCCAACTTTCCGGGATTTCAGTTTTGGGCATCGGGCGGCATGGGATTGTACGACATGACCGGAAGAGTTATAGGAAATTTACCAAACAACGGAAACAACAGCACCCCCGGCGGTAATTTATCTATCAACCATGTTGTTTGGTGGGCCGGAACTCTCTCCCGCCAAACTCTCGACGGCGACAAGATTGCCAGCTGGGATATACGGACTAACACCGGCTCCCGGCTTTTGACCGCAAACGGTGCAAGCTCAATCAATGGTTCAAAAGCCAACCCGGTACTTCAAGCCGACATATTCGGCGACTGGCGCGAAGAGGTGATATGGGCGGTCGGGAACAACGCAATAAGAATTTACACAACGACAATGCCAACGACTCACCGCCTTGTAACAATGATGCACGACCCAACCTACAGAGTCGCGGTCGCATGGCAAAACTCATCCTACAACCAGCCTCCTCACCCGGGATATTATATCGCCAGCGATATGAATTTCCCGCCTCCGGCGCTTAATGTCGCGGTAGTGGGCGGCAGCGGTACTACGCCAAATCCTAATCCTACAGTAGCTCTCAGCGCACCGGCTAACAATTCAAGATTTTGGCCGGGGCAGACAATAAACATCACGGCGACAGCTTCTGTTTCAAGCGGCAGCATTTCACGTGTTGAGTTTTTTAACGGTACGACGAGATTGGGTGAGAGAACCGCAGCTCCTTATACGTTTGCGTGGACAAATCCGCCCGCCGGAGTGCACACAATTACGGCGAGAGCGGCTACTGCAGCAGGCGCCAACGCGACGTCTGCCGCTAGAGAGGTAACGGTGGCTGCGCTCATCGGTTCGGGTACTTCTTTTATTGACAGCCTCGCCATACTTGATCCGGCTAACGCCGCCGGGTGGTCGGTGAACCAAAATTTCCGCACAGGTGTAAGAGTCTACGGAGATCGTGAATTCCTTACCGGCAGTACGATACCCGCGCAGCTTTTGGGCGCGGAGTGGGTATCCGCGTCTCAGGAGACACGCAGACTCTCATCACCCGACACTCTTGTCAGATTCAGGATGAGAAGAGCCGGTACGGTGTTTATCGCGCATGAAGACAGAATCAGCCCAAGACCGGCGTGGCTTGCGGCAAGAGGTTTCACGGCTACAAGCACAAGGCTCACGTTGAATGACAATACCGCCGACCGCACTTTCACGGTTTACAGCAGAACCGCGTTAGCAGGCGAACTCGTGGCGCTTGGGCCGAATTCCAATGACGGCACCACAACGTCTATGATGTACTTGATCGCGGCGAGAGAAACCGGCACAACGTCTGCGCTTGACAGAGTATTACCGGCAAGCTACGCCCTAAACGTGTCGCATGCCGGCAACAGCGGGGTGATCAATATCAACTACGCGATAAAGGATAAAGGCGCCGTGCAGCTTGATCTCTTTAATGTCAAGGGTAAAAAGGTGAGGACATTGGTCAGTACGACAAAAGACGCCGGCATATACAGTGAGCGCCTGTCGGCTGGCGGTCTTTCCGCCGGAACGTATTTTGTCAAATTAAGGGCAGGATCGCAAGTATTGCAGGAGAGGGTGTTGATAGCGAAATAAAATGTAATACATACCGTAGGGGCGCCCCTTGCGGGCGCCCTCTTCCCGTATCAGGCAAAAAAATTGTATGCAGTGCGGTTTGTAAAATATTAGTTTAATACTAAGGCGGCCTTTAACTGCCGAAGTGATACTGTTGCAGTTATACCGCTTTACGGCATAAATCCATACCGTGCCGCTAAGCAACCTCACGGCCCTACGTGCAGTTGCGTGCGGTGCGGTGTAGATTTATGCCGTTACTCAGTATAGGTGCGTATCCCTATCATAATTATACAGGAAGAAACTAATGTTAACGTATTGCGGCAAATTTTTAAAATTCGGGTTTGTATTGACAGCAGCGGCGCTTTTTATTTACGGATGCGGCTCTAACGAGAAAGTGTTTTTGGAAATTGACTATTCCGGCGCCTCGGAGTGGCAGTATCTTTTGGGGGCTGATATCTACGGAACCGCCGCGGAGCCGGGGGTTGATTCTGTACAGACCTTTTCGGGATCGCTCAGAGCGTATCTGCATGGTTTAGGTTCGGCGGATGAAGCCGATTCGTCAGCTAAATTAACAGATGATAATGGAGTTCGTTTTGGTTTAAAGGACGTCACCTTTATGGCGCCGTTTCTTCCTGAGGATGAGAGGGAGGATATTTATAACCGTTTGAGCGAGATGCAAATTTTTATCTGCGAAAATAATGGTATTTCACTAAGCGACACCGTCGGTATGCCGGGGGTTCTATCGGGGGGCTGGGACATAATGCGCAGTGTCGCAAGGGTAATGCCCGCGCTGCCAAACGCTCACATGGCTGTGAAATCATCCTGGGAACGGGAGCAGCGTTTTCCTCTGAATACCGAAAACGGCAAAGGCGATGTTCTGCTTTATCAATTCTTTACGCTTGACAGTGTGTACAGTAACCGGGGCGTTAAGGAAGCGGCTCTTAGCTGGGCGTTTAACTACAGAGTGGCTCTTGTCGGCGACGGCGCGTCGTCATCCCGCAAATATCCGCTGTCAGGTTCGGGGCGGGGGAATGCGGTCTTGGATGTCAAACAGAAAAAATTATTGAAATCGAAAGCCAATTTTCAAGTAACCCATTCGCAGAATGCCAATGTCGAGCTTAATGAGATTGTTCATCTTGAGGTGGTGGAATAAGCTTCCCCCGCCCTGAAAGGGCAAAATCATCACCCCCGGCATCGCCCGGGGCAGTAATTACCCTCTCAAGGCAAATTCTGCACCCATTATCTCTCTCTCTTATCCATCTACCCACTCATAATCCCTTAAAAATCAACTGATTACACAAAATAAAAAACTTGGCACACTTTGTGCATATATTTCTGTGCGTGACAGGAAATATCCGTAATTGAATAGGTATGGGTTGATAATTATCAGCCTCAACAAAAAGGGAAATTCATGATTCAGGGACTCTTTATAGCTTCACAGGGGATGACCGCGCTCATGCAGAAGCAGGATCAGATCGCTAACAATTTGGCTAACTTTAACACCACGGCTTTCAAGCAGAGCGGACTTTTCACCGCTGCGTATCAGAATCATCTTAAAAATGATAATGACCAAGTCTTCGCTAACCGTGAGTTTAAGGTTGATGAGGTTTATATTGATCACACGGAGGGCTCCATGCGCTCCACCGGTTCCGATCTTGATTTATCCATAAAGGGCAGCGGCTTTTTTAAGGTTATGACCGGCGACGGCGTGCGTTATACAAGAAACGGTAACTTCTCGCTTAATCCCGATGGGCTTATTATCACCGGCGACGGTTCAAAACTTATGGGTACCGAGGGGTATATCAGAGTAGAGCCCAATATGAAAGTTACAATAAGCGAATCAGGCGAAGTCATTCAAAACGGAGAAGGCAAAGGCATTATTAAAATTGTGGATTTCGAGAAGCCCTATCAGATGAAGCGCCACGGCAGCAGTTATTTCACACCTCTTGATATTGTTGAGGCGGTTGAGCTTCAGTCTCAGGGATTTATTTTGAAGCAAGGTTTTCTTGAGAGCTCAAATGTTGATCTGATTCGCAACATGGTGCAGATGATCGCTACATACCGTAACTATGAGGCGGATCAAAAAGCGCTTCAATCGCAGGATGAAACGCTTCAAAAAGCAGTCAATGAGGTTGGCAAAATATAACTTGTACTGATCATAGAAATAATAGTTTACAGTTAATATAGCGGGCGATCGGGGCGATCGCCCATACAAGAAAGGTAACTAAAGATGGTAAGAACTCTGACAACAGCGGCAACCGGGATGCAGGCGCAGCAGTTTTATATGGATAACATCTCCAACAACTTGTCGAACTTGCATACTGTTGGGTTCAAGCGCACGAAGGTTGAGTTTCAGGATCTTATGTATCAGGCGATAAGGGAGCCGGGGGTGCGTAATTTTGAGGGCGGTATGGCTCCCGCGGGAATAGAGGTTGGTCTTGGCGTGAGGTCTTCAAGCACAAATAGAATATTTGAGCAGGGTGCGCCGGAGCAGACCAGTAATCCCTACGACGTCGCGATTTTCGGTGAGGGGATGTTTCAGATAATGCTTCCCGACGGTTCGACCGCTTATACAAGAGACGGTACCTTTAAAGTTTCAAGCGACGGCAGTCTTGTTACGTCTTCCGGTTTTTTCGTGCTTCCTCAGGTTGCTATTCCTGAAGGTGTAAGCGGAGATAACGTTATGATAAGCGGAGACGGACGAATCTCGGTACTTATGCCCGGCGATATAAATACTACGGAGATCGGTCAGTTTGAACTTGCGCGTTTTATAAATCCATCGGGTCTGCGCGCTTTGGGCGGAAACCTTTTCGGCGCAACCGACGCAAGCGGCGCTCCTATTATATCTACCCCAACTGAAGACGGCGCCGGAGCTCTGCAGCAGAGATACATTGAGTCGTCGAATGTAAATCTTGTTGACGAAATGGTAAACATGATCGGCGCGCAGCGCGCTTATGAAATTGTAGCAAAGGCGATTCAGGCCGGGGAAGAGATGCTGCAGGTTGCTAATAACTTGAAGAGATAATCAGGATTGATCAGGATTAAAAATAACGTCTGAATTAGGATTAACAGGATTACAGGATTAAAAAAATGTCAAGCAAACGAAATGATAATACATTCAACACAAAAACGCGCAAATTTTTGTCTTTGGCGTCCTTTGTGCTCTTGTTTGCCTGCACAGCTCTTGCGCAAAGTAAAACAGTAACACTCCACTTTGTTGATTCAGTCATGATAAACGACGCTCAAATCCGTCTCGGCGACATCGCGAGAATCGTAACTTCCGATGCTGTTCTTGAAGCCCGTCTTTCAAAGACTAACATCGGCGAAGCCGCTCCCGCCGGATTTAACCGCTTTGTAAACAGCGCCGATCTCATAGAATTCAGACTCAGACCCGCCTTTAAGAACGTGAACTTTAACGCCGCGCCAAAGCGGGTAAAGGTTGTAAGCGATTTTCAGGAGAGACGCGTTGGGGAGTTTGAAGAGCAGATCCGCGCCTATGCGGCAAGCGTTCTTGGCTGGAAAGCGGGGGAGTGGACCCTTACCGTTAATAACGCCGCAAGCGCGTGGAAAAGCGGCAGAGGCCCTGTTGAGATCGAAGTGTCCGGGATCAATAACCCATTTGCCAAGGGTAATATGAATCTGCTTATCACAGCGCGTCAGGGTAATCGTGTAAATCGTATACCCGTATCATGCAATATAAGAGTCAACACGGCAGTATTGGTCGCAAAACGCGCAATTTCCCGTGATGAAGAGTTAACCGGCGAAAATACGATGCTTGCGGTAATGGATATTACAAATTTTGTCCATAACCCTATGAGGCAGATCCCCGAGTCCGGCACAATGATGACGATGAGAACGGTAAATTCAGGAGCTATTCTGCATGACAAGCTGATGAAAACAGTACCGGTGGTTTCACGCGGAGATCAGGTGCGTATAAGTTTTAACGGTGAGCGGGTAAGAATATCCGTTTTGGGTGTTGCCCGTGAGTCGGGTGTAAACGGGGATAAAATTTGGGTGGAAAATCTTCAAACGCGTAAATTAGTCCGTGCGTCGGTTTCGGGCAGAGGCTCTGTAATCGTGCATCAGGAGGGAGATAGAATATGAGTAAGTATGTAAGGATGTCTTTGTGTGCGCTCGGCGCCGCGATGTTTTTTTCAACGACTGTTTGGGCGATGCCGATGCACAGTCTTTTCTCCGACCACCGTGCTATGCGGGTCAACGATATTCTCACAATTCACATTGTGGAATCAGCTAAAGCGAACACAAAAAGCAATACAAATACCGCCAAATCCAACGACGCGGATGTAGGTTTTTCAGGCGGCAGCGGCAGGCTTCGTTTTTTGCCCAGCTTTGGAACAAGAAACAGCAACAGCACCAAGTTCGACGGTCAAGGCGCCACATCACGTCAGGGAACTTTTGAAGCCACTGTATCGGCACGCGTAATAGAGGTGCTTGAGGGCGGTAATCTCGTAATAGAGGGCAGCAAAGTAGTAGAGATCAATCAGGAAAAAGAGACATTAAAAATTACCGGAATAGTACGTCCGCAAGATATCCAAAAGAACAATATCGTCTTCTCGTCAAGCATAGCGGACGCGGAGATAACCTATTCAGGAAGCGGCGTAGCCAGCACCGCCTCCCGCAAAGGCATAATAACAAGAATGTTCGGCTGGGTATTTTAACAGCAGTTCACCGCACCCTAAAGGGGTGCAGCGCTTTGTAACCCCGGGTTTAAACCCGGGGATTGGACGATGGACAAACAACAAAAAGAGGTCTCAATGAAAAAGTCAGTAAAAATGATAACGGCGGCACTCCTGATGATGGCGGCGGCAATCTCCGCCCAGCAGATCCGTGTGAAAGACGTAGCATCAGTATCCGGGCTCGAAGATGTTCAGCTCTTAGGCTACGGTCTTGTAGTGGGTCTTGCCGGTACAGGCGACCGCAACCAAACTATATTCACAGAGCAAACGATTGTGAATATGTTAAAGAACATGGGGATTGAGCTTCCTGAGCGTCATATCAGAGTAAGAAACGTAGCCGCCGTTATGGTAACAGGCAACCTTACGCCTTTCAGACGCAAGGGCACCCGCATGGACGTAACGGTTTCATCAATGGGAGACGCTACGAGTCTTGAGGGCGGTACGCTTATCCTCACACCGATACAGGGACCGGACGGTAAAATTTACGCTTCCGCTCAGGGGCCGCTTGCCACAGGCGGCTATGATCTGCGCGACCGCGGACTCACTCACATCAAAAAGAACCACGTCGTTGTCGGCAGAATTCCTAACGGAGCTATCGTTCAAAATGAGTACAAATTTAATGTCCTCAACGCAAATAATTTGGCATTTTCGCTCCACGCGCCGGATTTTACCTCCGCAGTCTCTATGGCTCAGGCGATTAACATTCAGTACGGAGTGGCAAATCTTGCTAAAGCGCTTGACCCCGCAACTGTAGAGCTCAATATGGCGCTCGCAAGCGACGCTATTTC